>NZ_QUMG01000011.1:0-110043 GCF_003482095.1 Blautia sp. OF09-25XD | reverse complement strand
CCCTCTGCTTTCCACTGTTCCAGACGCGTCCGATAAGAAGATACACTCCCAAGCGCATGCTGGACTGCCGCCCGTCTGAAATAGGATGGCATCTTGGGAAAGCAGAAATCAAAATCAAACCGGGCCGGATTCCGTTTCGTTGTATGCACCAGATGTTCCGCTGCATTGAAACGTTTCTTACTTTCTTCAATTTTGACCAGTTCTTCCCATACAGATTCATACACTTCGACCAGATAGCGGACAGCAGAACGGTAAATCTCCAGTGTCTGGCGGATCGGAATATTCTGTTTTCGTAATTCTACACCATAACTGGATATGATTTTCATCGTTCTTCCCCTTTCTGGTTTTAACTGGATTTTTCCTTCTGACCTTCTATGTAAGCAAGTACCTGTTCACGGCTTCGGTCACTGACCGTTACTGCACAATAAGACGGATTCCACAAATGCCCTCCCCACAACTCTTTCTTTAGCTCTGGATGCAAAAGGAACATCTGGCGCGCAAGATTCCCCTTCATGATTTTGATCATGTCTGAAATATAAAACTGTGGTCGGCAATCTACAAGCAGATGAATATGATCCGGCCTAACCTCCATGGCCAGGATTTGAAATTTATATTCCTGTGCAAGACTTTCCAGCATTTCTTTGCATTCCACATCAATTCCGTCTTTTAAAACCTTTTTTCTGTACTTTGTACACCAGACCAGATGATACTGCAGAGAGTACACATATCCTCTACCATAGGAAAGACCATTTTTATTAATTGTAAACATATCTTTCTTCATAAAAATAGTATACCATATGCATAGGAATATATCAAACATTTGTTCCTCTTTTTGGTAAAAATTTTGCGCGTCTAACTCATCACTGAAGTAACGAGAATGCGACGCGCAGTTTTCAAAAAAACGCACGGCAGGAAATCCCGCCGTGCGTCCATAGATTCTGATTTACGCTTAAATTATTTAAGAGTAACTTTAGCGCCTTCAGCCTCAAGTTTAGTTTTGAGCTCTTCAGCTTCTGCTTTGGAAGCACCCTCTTTGAGGACTTTCGGAGCACCGTCAACTACTTCTTTAGCTTCTTTCAGGCCAAGTCCTGTAGCTTCACGTACAACTTTGATAACTTTAACTTTGTTCGGGCCAACCTCTGTCAGCTCTACGTCGAACTCGTCTTTCTCCTCAGCTGCTGCTGCATCGCCTGCTGCTGCTGCAACTACAACGCCTGCTGCTGCGGATACGCCGAACTCTTCCTCACATGCTTTTACAAGATCGTTTAACTCTAATACAGATAACTCTTTGATAGCGTCAATAAACTCTGCGGTTGTTAACTTTGCCATTTTATTTTCCTCCTTGGATATTTTCTGAATAATGTTCTCAGGCTGCGTATTTCACGCTGCCCGCTTGAGGCTTAGGCCTCTGCTGCGCCACCTTTGGACTCTGCGATCTGGTTGAGGACGCGAGCCAGGTTTGCGATCGGGGACTGGATGCTTCCAAGCAGTTTGCCAAGAAGTTCTTCTCTTGACGGAACGTTTGCCAGTGCTTCCATTCCAGCTTTGTCGTAGTAGTTTCCTTCTACAACACCAGAAACCATCTCCAGCTTCGGAGCGGTTTTTGCAAATTTAGCGATGATTCTTGCCGGAGCTGTTGCATCGTCCTTGCTGATTGCGATAGCGTTTGTGCCATCCAGGTCTTTGGTAAGAGACTCGAAAGCAGTACCAGCGAATGCACGTTTCATCATTGTATTTTTGTATACTTTGTAATGAACGCCTGCTTCTCTTAACTCTTTACGCAGCTGAGTATCCTGAGCAACGGTTAATCCGCTGTAGTTTACCAGCAGCACGCACTGTGCGCCTTCTACCTGTGCGCTGATCTCTTCCAGGACCGGCTTCTTCAGATCGATTTTTGCATTGATTGCCATGATTGCACCTCCTTGTAGTATTTCGTACCTACGCTTTGGAAGTATAAAAAAAGCTCTTCGCGAAGATTGGCGAAGAGATCTCAAAATTCCATAACATGAACCTTGTGTAACTTCTCCTCGGCAGGCGTTTGAAACTTACGCCTTGCGGCACCTGCTGTCTTCGGCGTGATACAGGTGGTATGATAGCATATGTGAGGCGAGTTGTCAAGATCAAAATAAACTTTTTTCATATTTGTGCAACTTCATCAAAATATGCGTTCTATTTTTTCAAACCGTTTCTTCCTATACCATGTTATACTTACGTTGTTGTCGCCTCCCAAACTGGCAACAGGAAGGGGGTGAGCGCATGTCTATACTTATTTCTCTTATCGTTTCCGTTGTAGCAGGTGTAATCAGCTACTATATCTGCAAGTGGCTAGACGGAAAACATGGTGACAATTAGCCCAGGCGGATGCCCTTCCGTAAAATAGGGAAGAACCCCCAGCAGTTGCCGCTGCTGGGGGTTCGCTTTGTGAACACATGTCACTTATTTCTCTTATCAGCTACATATACTATATCATATGCAGAACCGAATTTCAAGATTCCTCTCCCACATTTTTATTTCACTTTCACCAGTCGCACAGCCATATACGGTCTTGACGGCATGTCGATCGTAAATTCTCCGCTGTGGCGGCCTGCCGGGGTGATGGTCATGTTCCAGGTGTCGATGACTTCCACATCAAACTCCTGGCCTTCCGGCATGTGGAACGGGCGACGGCATGGGCGGTTGGCTCCGAAATAGTACATGATACAGTCTTTTCTCGGATGGCTTGCGCCGTTCGTGCAGCAAGTCTCATCAAAGAATGCCGGAAGCGGCTCCATATAGCCTCCGTTTTCTTCCATAATGTCCAGCAGGAACTGAATACGCGCCGGGCTGCCGCCCCTCAGCTCTCCGCCGTGTGACCACCAGATCACACCGTTTTCATTTTCATACGTCTCGCCGTGCTGGCCATATCCACCTCTGGTATATGCCTCCCAGAACCGGCGTGTCATCTCCTCGCCGCTGATATTTCCCCAGCCGAACGGAAGATTTCCTTCATATGCAATCTCATCGAGTACGCACGGTTTTCCATACTGCGGGCGCCAGATTTCCACATTTTCTGCGGTACGGTACAGATCGATTCTCTGCAGACTGCAGTGCGTGATCCATCCCCTGGAATGATCGTACATGGTCATACAGTTGTGAATGGAGCGCAGATGGCGGTACGGATCCTGACGGCAGACGGTTTCTGCATTGGACTCCCACTCGGATACCGGTTTCCAGCGGAACAGGTCAAATTCATTTGCCATAGCCCACCATACATTGTGGTATGCGCTGAAACGGTTGACAACGTATCTTAAATAAAAGTTCTGCTGTTCCAGATTCATGCGGGAATAGCCCCAGCGGTCGTACGGATGGAACAAAATCAGATCTGCCTGGATTCCCATGGTGCCAAGGCGTGCGATCGTGTTTTCAATATGTTCAAAATAAGAAGGATTCGGACGAGTATAATCCCATACTTCATCCGGGTTTTCAATCATGGCATCAATGCCGCCGAACATATTGCGCGGCGCTTTTTCCAGCTTTTCTGTCTCAAAATCAGACGGAGACCATGGAGAATTTTCACGAATTTCAAACGGATACTGTGCCGGCTCTTTTAAATTGTAGACATAGTGTTTCGGAAAAACACAGAAACGGATCTTGTTAAACGGAGAGGACGCAAGACTCTCATACGTTTTCTCCTGTGTCTCCTTACTCTGCAGCTCCCACACATAACAGGTCGTACCGCACGGGTAGTATTCCTTTCCGTCATCGTAAGCAAAATGATAGGTGTTTGCCACACGGACCGGACCGTGACAGCCTTCATCAGCTGCACCGACCTCCACCGTCACTTTCGCCTCATCGCCCCAGCTTGTTGCTGCGGTGATCTCATACGTTCCTTCGCCGGATGGCATAAAGCGAAGCTTGTATACGCCGTTTCCGTCATAAAAGCCCTCGGCATGCTTTTCCTCTGCCTGACCTGCCATCGTTCCTTTCACCCACTGCTCCGCAAATGGATTTCCCTCGGACGGTCCCTGGAAAACCAGCTCTGCGATTCCATATCGTTTTACATGTTCGGTATAAGACTGTAACATACGTTCCACCTTTCTGAAATAAGTATCGCTTCGTATTGTGATAATTTAATTTTACTAAATACATTTTGAATAGTCAATCTTTTTAAATTTAATTTTTAAACAATAATTCAGTTATTTTTTTATTACTTTTGCCGGTATCCGTTTCTTTTTTCCTTGTATTTATTGACGTTTTTTCACTTTTATTGTAAACTTTCCCATAGAGTCTGCCGGATCTTTTGCTGAACAGTTCCGGCCTTTTCTTCTTATCTGGCTCAAAATTCAGCATGTATCTAACATGTATCGGAGAGGAGATGTTTCTTTGAAAAAACGGTTTTCCAAAATTTCCATACACTCACTTGGTTTTCGTATTTTTGTTCTGCTTGCAGTCATGGTCGTCTTTTTTTGCGCGCTTGTCGTGTACAACAACACAGCCGCTTTCGGTCTGATGCTGGAGCGGATCCATGAGAACTCGGAAAATACACTGGTTCTGTACCAGAAAAGCCTGGATGAAAACCTTTCCCGCCCCGAAACCTATCTCTATGTTTTTGCTTTGAATGATACCGATCTCCTTTCGCTCCGCGCAGCGGAACCACAGACAACCAGCTGGTATACCACATTAAACCGAATCAAAAAAAGCTTTGAAAACGCAGCACCGAACTATACCGTAGACGGCTTTTTCTGTTATCAGGAAGCCACAGATGCCCTCGTTCTCTACGACCAGACCAGCAACCCGCCACCGCTCCTCTGGAACTATATCCGCGGAATCGCCAATACAGAGGCTCCGTCCTCTGTATGGAATCTCAACGAAATCAACGGGAAATATTACCTTGTCCGTATCCTGAACCTAAACGGATATCTGCTCGGCGCGTACATTTCCACGGATACACTCCTCGGCACTCTGGTCGATACAAAAACGCAGGACAGCCTTCTGTATTTTTCCGATGGTTCTCTTCTTCTGCGCACCCCGTCAAACGATGTCCGCCTGGAGGCTCCCCGCTTGAAATGGCGACGGTATCCTTCCTACGAAATCGACGGAACCTCCTGGATGGCGGTTTCACATGAACTGAAGGAAACACCGCTGTCGCTGACCCTGCTTCTGAAGGATTCGGAATATACCAAATATCAGACAAACTTTTATATCATTGCCTTTATTGTTTCGCTCGGTCTGTTCGTAATCTGGCTGCTCCTGTCTGCTTCCCTGCACCGCTGGGTTCTTCACCCGGTTCACATGCTGACGCATGCGCTGGAACAGCTCCGCGGCGGTGATCTCAAGGTGCGGATTCCGGATGACGCTATGCTCGACGAATTCCGGAAAATGACGACCGCTTTCAACGATATGGTCGAAGAGATCGATGATCTGAAAATCGCGAATTACGAAAAACAGCTCGCCCGTCAGAAGCTGGAAGCGCTTTACCTGAAGCAGCAGATCACACCGCATTTTATGATCAACTGCCTGAACACCATTTATCAGCTGACTGAAAATAACCACGCGGACCTGGCACGGCAGATGCTTCAGAACCTGAGTGTGCATCTGCGCTATACGCTTTCCTCCGGTCAGACCGTTTCGCTTTTAGAAGAGCTGAAGCTTGTAAAAAACTACGTGGAGCTTTCCTCCATCCGCTATCCCGGCGCGCTGCGCCTGCTCCCTTCCTGCGAGGAATCGCTGCACAATGCAACGGTTGTGCCGCTGATGCTTCTGAACTTTGTGGAAAACACGGTCAAATATGAGGTCGTTATGGGGAAAGTTCTGGACATACATATCGACGTCACCGCCAGAGAAAAAAATCAGTGCACCCGCCTTCATATCTGTATCTGGGATACCGGACGCGGTTTTTCGGAGAATATGCTTGCCGTGCTGCAAAATCTTGATACCTATGTAAATTCCGAGCAGGAACACATCGGCATCACAAACGTTGTACTCCGCCTCCGCCAGATTTTTCCCGACGCGGCTTTTACTTTCTGCAACCGTTCCGGCGCAGGCGCTCAGATTACCATTGATTTTCCTTACGTTCCCTTTTTCCGCATCGACGGATAACCGGAACGGTAAAAAAATATATTTTGGGAGGTTATCATGAACCTGTTAATCGTAGACGATGAATATTATACCGTTGAAAGCATTTCCAACAAAATCCGCACACTGCGGCCGGACTTTTTTGAGATTTTCTGTGCCTACAATATGACGCAGGCATTGGAAATCTTTTCCGCGCATCCGATTGACCTGATGATTTGTGATATCGAGATGCCCGGCGGTTCCGGCCTCGAACTGCTGGACCAGATCCGTCAGGCACACTACGAAACGGTCTGTATTTTTCTGACCGCCTATGCAAAATTTGAATATATTTCCCGCGCCATGAAGCTTTCCAGCAGTGACTATCTGTTGAAGCCGCTGGATGACCATGCCCTTCTGGAAGCCCTTGACAAAGCCTGTGCGCAATGTGAAAAGCAGCAGAAGGACCGCGTCAACACCCTTCATGCCAATTACTGGAAGGAAAGTGAGCTCCCGCTTGCAGAGCAGTTCTTCCTCGACCTACTAAATGGCAGTATTTCCTCTGCTCCTTCCGAAGTGATGGATGAAATCCGCTATCGCCGTCTGAATGTCGAACTGATTCATCAGCCCTTCTGTCCGCTTCTGATCCAGACCGGACAGACGAACTCCTTTTCTCCGACCGACAACCGTACCCTGTATGAATTTGCCTTAAAAAATATTGCCCGGGAATATTTTTTTGAACCCGGCGAGCTGCCGCTGACGATCCGTGTGCTTGATGGTTTTTATCTTCTGCTTCTCCCGGCCTCCACACACTCTCGGGACGCCGTGATTGGCCGATGCCGTCAGGCCCTGACCGACTTTGTGACACACTTTCCGTTCTCGATCAACTTTTTCGTTGATCAGAAGGTCTGTCTCCCGGAAGACCTGCGAAAAGCTTTTCTTTCCATGAAAGCCTTCGCCGGAAAGAACGTCACCTACGAAAATCACGTTTTCGATCTTGCCGCTGAAACCGAAGCTCCTGTTCAGACGCCTTTTCAGCCGATTCCATCTGACCGCTGGTCCGATCTTCTCACATCCGGAAGAACGGAACAGCTTCAGATTGAGGTTTTCGCTTTCTTAAATCAGACGAAAAGCTCCGGCACTGCTACACGGGAATTTCTGACCGGCTTTTACTATCAGTTCCTGCAGCTGCTGTTTCGCCAGATGGATCATCCGGGCAGCGAAGACGAAGCCTTCCGCCGCCAGATTACCGTTGCTTCCCCGGAGCAGACCTTCTCCTCGTTTGGTGCTTTACGAGAATGGATTTCCAACAGTCTTCTGCTGTTCACACAAAGCCGTCAGGCAGCCGCTTCCCAGGACACGGCTGTTGCCACCGTGAAGGCATATATCGAATCGCACCTCTCCGACGAGCTGGATCGCGATACGCTTGCGGCCATGGTGTATCTGAACGCCGATTATCTGTCCCATCTCTTCAAAAAAGACACGGGAAGTTCTCTCATCAACTACATCATCGACCGCCGGATTGCTCGCTCCAAGGAGCTTCTCGCAAAGGGCGAAATGAGCATCCGCGACATTGCCATCACCTGCGGCTTCCAGAATATTTCGTACTTCTCCCGCCAGTTTAAAAAATCGACGGGCATGACACCACGGCAGTTTAGAAATTAAAAAAATCCGGCCTTCCTTTTGCATATCGGAAAGCCGGATTTTTTGGATTCACTTACTTTTTTATCAGCCCTTCACGCCGCCAAGGGTAATACCTTTTACAAAGTTTTTCTGGATGAACGGATAAATGATCATGATCGGCAGAATACCAAGTGCTGCCATCGCCATACGAACCGTTCCGGATGGGATCTGGGAGAGGCCTTCGCCTGCCTGCGCCATGTTGTTGGCGTTCTGCGTCAGCGCCTGAATATTCTGCATCAGACGGTTCAGCAGGTTCTGGATACTGTAGAGATCCGTTCTCTTTGTCAGATAGATATAACCATTGTTCCAGTCATTCCAGTAAGCGATACCGGAGAACATGGCAACGGTGGTAATAATCGGTTTGGACAGCGGAATGGCGATCTTCCACATAGTCTGGAATTCGTTTGCACCGTCAATATAGGCAGCCTCAAGAATTTCATCCGGCACACCGGTGACAAAGTAGCTCTTCATCAGGAGAACGTTGAATGCGCTCATCATCAGAGACGGAACCAGCAGCCCGAAGAACGTATCTTTCACATGGAATACGGTCGTGTAATTGATATAAGTCGGTACAAGGCCTCCGTTGAACAGCATGGTAAAGAACACCAGAAAGGTCAGGACATTGCGTCCCGGCAGACCTTTTTTCGAAAGACCATAGGCCAGACAGGTTGTCAGGGCAAGGCTGCAGACAACGCCGGTTGCGGTCAGGATAAAGGACATTCCGTAGGCTTTGATTACCATGGAACTGCTGGATGTGAATACCCACTCATAAGCATAGGTACTCCACTTTTCCGGCAGAAAAGAGTATCCATTCTGTAACAGAGTTGCATTGTCAGTCAATGAGGAAATGAACATCAACAGAATCGGAATGATCGCGAGCAGTGTCAGGATTGTCATGATCAGATGGCCGAAAAAGCTATAAATTTTATCTTCTCTTGTTTTCATACCGTTCCTCCTAGATCAGCGCGCTGTCGCGGTCAATTTTACGTACCAGCAGGTTGGCGCCAAGCACCAGAATAAATCCTACGATCGACTGGTAAACACCGGCTGCGGCAGACATCGAAACATTGCCCATCTGAAGCAGTCCGCGATATACGTAGGTATCAATTGTGTTTGTTGTGGAATACAGAGCTCCCTGGTTCATCGGCACCTGGTAAAAGAGACCGAAGTCAGAGTAGAAAATTCTTCCGATTGCCATCATGGTCAGCATGATAATGGTCGGACGCAGAAGCGGCAGGGTAATATATTTGATCTGCTGCCATCTCGTTGCACCATCGATCTTGGCTGACTCATAGAAGGATTTATCAAATCCCATCAGTGTTGCCAGATACACAATACAGTTGTAGCCAACCGACTTCCATGCACTGACAAAAACCAGGATAAACGGCCAGTATTTCGGTTCCGAATACCAGGAAACCGGATCTTTTCCCAGCGCCTTTAAAATCGTGTTGTTAATGAATCCGTTTTCTACACTGAAGAATGCAAAAACAAGATATCCGATGATAACGGTGGAGAGGAGGTTCGGAAGAAGGATGGCGCTCTGGTAAACTTTTTTCCGTTTTCCTTCCAGCTCACTTAAGATAATAGCTACTGCGATTGCCAGTGTTGTGTTGATTACGATAAATGCCACATTGTAGAGAATGGTATTTCGTGTAATAACAAAGGCATCGCTTGTCGTAAACAGATATTCAAAGTTTTTCAGTCCTACCCATGGACTTCCGTAGATGCCTTTTCCGGCATTGTACTGTTTGAATGCAATCACAAGACCCGGCAGAGGCATGTAATTGTTGATAAACAGATAAATGAGACCCGGCAGCATCAGAATATAGATCGGCAGAAAACGTACAAATGTTTTTCGTCTTTTCTGGCTCTTCTGACTTTTCACTCTTGCCATGTTTTTCCTTCTCCTTTTTTCTTATCCGCAGCCGGTCCCAAAGCGTTCCGGTTTTGACAGATTTTTCTCTTCTTACAACCTGCGCCGTCCTGTTTTTGGGACGGCGCAGTCATTTTTTGATCTAAATTCTTAAACTTTATTTGTTTGCTTCCTGCCACGCTGCAAGCTGTGCCTTTTTCTCGTCGATAATCTTCTGGAGGCCTGCAGTCATCATCTTATCATTCATTTCGGCAATTCCGGTCTCCGGGTCTACAAAGCCGTACTCTACGCTGGTCTGATACTCGTTGTATACGTTCTGTACTGCTGTGAGCTCGTTTGCCACATTTGTGCTGTCAAAGGAGAAACCGCTTGCTTTGGAAACCTTTGCATTGGTGTTAAACTCTTTCATCTCTGTCCACAGATCCGGATCATTTCCTTCCCATACATGGGTCAGGAACTGGTTCGGCATCATCCATCCCATGGAATGATTCCATCCGGAGTTGGATGCATCTACACCGTCTGCATAAGTAGCAAGTCCGTCATCGCCAATTTTATAATGTGTTCCCTCGATGCCCCATGCCAGAAGGTTTGCGATATCGGCATTTGTGTAGCACTCATTCAGGAATTTCATGGCTGCTTCTTTATGCTGTGCAGAGATCGGAATGGTCCAAGGCATACTAGCCACAGATGTGGAACTGATATAGTCATCCAGTGTCTGGAAGATGGTCATATCGCGACCGGTCAGTGTAGTCTCCTGCGCTTTGATGCCAGGCTTTCCGCCTGTGGTATAGCTCATCAGAGTTCCGGCTTTTACAAGCTCTCCGACTGCTGTTGTATCGGTCGATGCATCGGCACTGATATAGCCTTTCTGATTGTAGTCATACAGTCTTGCACAATAATCCTTGTAGAAATCGCTCTCAAAGAGATTTACAACATCAAGGTTCTGGCCATAGTCAAGCAGAACACCGAACACATTTCCTCCAAGGGAGTCTACGTTAGAGAACTGCGACATAGAACCTGTTGTCGGACGATAAACCTCTTTGTCCGGATATTTCTCATGCAGCTGTGCATAAATATCGTTTAATTCATCCAGACCGATTTTTACGATCTCATCGTCTGTGTTTGCTTCGTAGCCAATACCATCGAGATACTCGGTTGCGATCGCTGCGCATCCACGTCCCTGTGCAATGTCCCGGTTGCTTGGAAGGCCATAGAGAACTCCGTTCACACGGCAGGCATCAATGTTATCCTGTCCAACTGCTTCTGCGATGTCCGGTCCATACGTTGCAAGAAGATCGTTCTCTTCCAGATCGGAAAGATATCCCTGCTGAATTCCGGTTGCATATGGGAAACCTACACATGCAAGTACATCAATTTCCTCATTTGCGGAAAGCGCCAGTGTCGTATTCTGATTAAAGGATCCGAAATCGGTAATAGAAAGCTCAATTTCAACGCCAATCTTATCTCTTGTGATATCATTGATGGCTTCCTGTACTTTCTCCGTGTCTGCCGGAGCACCCGTCCAGGTCGGGAAGCTTACGATGATTTTTTCCACTTCTCCGCTTCCGTTCTCTGCTGTACTGGATGCGGTACTCTTATCCTTAGAATCTGTCTTTCCGGAATCTGAACTTCCGCCGCTGCTTCCGCATGCAGCCATGGAGCATGCCATAATGGATGCCATGAAAATCGCTGCTACTTTCTTTTTCATTCTTTCGTCCTCGCTTTTTATCTTTTTGTCTTGCTGCTTTATTTCGTTTCTGAGTTTCGGCCGTGACTCATTTGATGATCTTATTATATCTGCTTTCTTACCTCCAAAAAAGAACAATCCTGCGATGAATTTGCACTTTTCTGCGGTTTCTTTCCGCATTTTGTATAGTTTATGATCACTTTTCAGTCTTTTCTATGCATTCTGCTATCAGCACCCAATCTCCCGCCGCCGGTTTCTTTGGCATAATGCACGACTTTCCACGCACTTCCACCTGGATTTCTGCTTTTTCTGTCTGTCCCGTTCTCGGATCAAACCAGGAAATTGCATAGATTCCGTCGCAAAGGCCCGCGAGCGGTGTACTCATGCCATCCATCTCTCCGTAATAAATCAGTGCTCTCGTTTTATCCCGGCTGATCGTGGCAGCCGCAAGCTTATTGGCAAACGGGCTGATACTCTCTTCCATTTCTGCCGGTTCATATGGCACCATCTCCTCAAAATGATGTTCTTCATAGAAACGTTTCAGATATCCCATCTGTGCGCCTCCGGGGCCGTCAATGGCTTTCGCCAGGTGATGCCAAATTTGTTGAATGCATTAAAATCCGGGTTGATGTCACTTACCTCCCAGATATTATCCCAGATTCCCTGCGCACCGTACGTATAGCCGCAGCCGCCGGTCTGGACTGCCATATATGCCACGCGGCGCAGCATTGCATCGGTGCAGAGCCGGGTTCCGTTTTCTTCCAGTGTGGAACAGTATTCATACAGGGACTCGCCTTCGATGAATGGTTTTGTTCCGTGTTCCTTCCGATAGGCACGGTACCAGGACGGATTGATCGGGAAATCGCCGTGTCCGGCCTGATTCAGCACAAAATCAAACCACGATTCGTCATAATAGTAATCTGCAAACGGACGCTCATTCGTATAATGTGCGGTCTGCAGTGTTCCATATCCGTCCATTTTTTCCACATACTTTGCGACCTCGCGCCAGCCTTTGATGGCTGTTTCCCGCGGCTTTCCCGGGAAGTAGCCTGCCACTTCGCCTGACAGCGTCCACACAACCGGAAGGGCACCATAGCGGGCAATGATATAGCGTGCCAGATGTTTCTGGTGCTCCACGCCCTGCTCGATCGAGCCGGACCAGGCAAAACCGAGCGCGTTGATAAAGCCGAGGTCAGCGAGATACTGCATGCGGCGGTCGAGTTCGTTCTGGTAAAATGCCACATCTGGCACATCATCTGTGGCATCCGTTTTCCAGTAACGGCTCTTGTGCTCCTTCCAGCTGTCGCTTCGAAGGTTCGTCTGATAAACGTTATAACCCTGTTCCTTCCTGCGGTCCGCCATGCCGCGGAACATGCTCGTCATCTGTGGATGGTTCGACTCGTCCCACCGCTCACCAAAGGCAAATTCCCAGTGCGTATCGCCGAGCCAGAAAAACGGTGTTCCGTCTGCATACGTCAGATATCTTCCTGATGGATGCACTTTCAGAAATCCGTGCTGATAGATAGCAAGATTTCCTTCGTATGGAATACATTCGATCGTTCCCTGCACTCCGGAAAGTCCCGTCTCCTCCGGTGCTTCCAACCTATAACTCCACATTCCGGTTTCGGTCGGCGCAAAGGCAATCCGATAGGTATTTCCGCCGTCCCAGTATGCTTCTCTTCTGATCCTTCTTCCCGACGGTCCCGTAAAAACACTCCAGATGGAAACATCGAGGAATGGATTGTTGTATGTTTTCTTGCTCTCAAATGATAAAATAATTTGTCGCCACTGTTCTGCTTTCATCCCCATTTTATTTTCTCCTTTATCTGCGCAGAGCGCGCCCGGTTTTTTTCGGGCACGCTCCTCGAATCTGATTTTACTGTAACTGTTTATTGTTTTTTATTCCAGTCCGCGTTTCTTTGCAAGCTGCACGGCAATCTCAACCAGCTCCGCCGCATCCTCGCGGCAGACAAAGCCTTTCGTTACCTGCTCTTTCGTGTTTTTCTCCGCCATTTCCCGGTAATGTGCCAATGTTCCGTACAGCTCTTTTATCATTTCTTTCGAAAACGCCTGCTGATAACCGAACAATCCTTCCTTTTCCGATTCCGGATCCAGGAAATTCTGGCCTTTTTCAATGTCGCTGGTATTGCTGTATCTTCCGGTTGGATAGTCAAGGAGGCAGGTACGCAGTCCACCGATCGTATTTCCGAACGCATCCTTTTTGTTTTCTCCGTCGCTGTCAATCGCAATCCGGTCACAGTGCGCCGGAGCTGCGCCTGTCCGTACCCAGGTAAAGAGATTCCGAAATGCTGCCGCAAAAAGAATCTGGGACGGATAGTCGTTTCCTTCCTCATTTTTTCCCATATAGAATGGCAGATGGTTGATCCGCACCAGATCCGGATCGTTCTGATAGTAGTCCACATAGCTATAGGAAGTGTCATGGCTTGCACCCGTCACATCATACTGGCGGAACAGGAACTCCGGATCATCGCTGTCCTGCTGGGCAATGCGCCATGCTTCCATTCTTCCGTTTTCACTCTCCGTCTGCACAGCGATAAACGGCTCGCGCGCCTTTTCCACACGTGTCAGACTGTAATGGTACGGAGCCATGGTTTCATACTGGTTGACCGGAATACCAAGGGAATGGACTCCTCCTCCGGAAAGGTAGCCATCAAATACACACGCACCGCGTGCCACCTCCGGACGATACGCAAAGCTGTTCAGATAGCGGAACAGATACGAACCCGACTGTGACCAGCCCGTCAAATAGACGTATTCTCTCTTATATTCCCGAATCGGATTCTGCTCCTCATCGCCGCGCAGCAGCCACGCCAGGTCTGTCAGCATGTCCCAGAAAAGACCCGTTTCGTAATCATGATTCAGATCGCCGAGTCCGCCTGTGACCTGCAGTCGCTCCGAGAACGGCACATCCGGCGTCGGGTTGGCCCAGGAAAGACGGCCGTAACGCTTTTCATCAAACTCTACCATTTTAGCGATCGTATTCGGTTTGCTTGTGATTCCCACATAGATATCTCCGTCCCGCACAAATTTCTTCCAGCCGAGAATCCACATGCGGTCAATCTCCATAAAACTCGTTGGATTGATGATCTCCACTACAACGTTTCCGCTGCATTTTGCAGTGTCCTGCGGTGCGCGGACAATGATGCGGTTTGTATACGGCGCATCCGCAGTGCGCACACGGACGCCGCCGCGCTCGTCGGCTGTCTCGTAGACATTTGCCGTTCCATACATATAATATTCCTTCTCCACATAGCCGCGCTCCGACAGCTTCAGGTAACGCTCCGCACTGGCAAACGGATAGCTTTCTTTCGTTACCGAAATCTCCTCTAGTCTTGTAATCATCTCGTAAAACCTCCCTTTTTCCTTGTATGATTTTATTATTCCATACGGCTCCAATACGAAAAACAACGATTCTGCTGTTTTTTGACACTTTTCTGCGGTTTCTGTTTCGGTCAGACTTTTTCCGTTCCGGAAACAAAAACACAGAAAAAGCATCTCCGTGCAAATTTATCTCTGATTTGTACTTTTTCTTTCGGAATGTCTGTAGTAGACTGGTATTGTAGGGCAGAAAAAATCTATCATTCCCAATACCGTCTTTTCTGCCCATGCAAACAACTGTACTCTCAAGCTTTTTCTGTACCTGATTTTGTGAGATGATTTTTGTCAGTCGCAAAAGCAAGTGCAGAAAGACTCTGAGCGTACATTCCGTACCAAAGGAGGGTTTTTACAAATGAACGGAACTTATTATACCATTACCGAAGTTTTTGATTTCGGTCCGCATATTTCGAAAGTAATTCTGGATTATGGCAAAAGCATGAAGGGTGCGGTCCCATCTCCGGAGCAGTTTACGGTACACGTTACCCGTACATCCACCGAGGGCGAGGATTTTGTATGGCCGAATTTTATGGGCGACAAACCGGATGACTCGATGGACGGAACCCGCCGCGTTTCGAACGTTTACGTTTCTGACAAAACCGGTGCACCGTGCGAGGACGGTACCTGTCTGACGCTGGAGCTGCCGTGTTTCATCATGGAAGGAATCGGCTCGATCATCAAATTCAACGGTAATTTTAATGTATTTGTCAATGTTGCTTACGATGTAACACAAGTCTCTGAAATTGCAACAGACGATGATGCCATTTCTCCGCAGACGTTCGACGTAGACGGCGGAAACCGCGTCATCTACGGTGAATGGCTCAAAGAAGACCGCTACGAGGATCCGCAGATTCCGCTCTCTTACGTTTACTACGAGCCGGAAATGGATGCGGATGAGAAAATCCCGCTGATCATCTGGCTGCACGGCGCAGGTGAGGGCGGACAGGAACCGCCGATTGCAGCAATCGGAAATAAAGTTGTAAACCTGATTTCCCCAAAGGTTCAGAAAATTTTCGGCGGCAAGACCTATCTGCTCGCTCCACAGGCTCCAACCATGTGGATGGATGACGGAACCGGCGAATATACCAAAGACGGTTCTTCCAAATATACCGAAGTTCTCGATGCCCTGATCGGTGCTTTCGTGGATGCCCATCCGCAGATTGACCGCTCCCGCATCTACATCGGCGGCTGCTCCAACGGTGGCTTTATGACCATGAAACAGATCATTTTCAACCCGTCCCGCTACGCTGCCGCATATCCGGTCTGCGAGGCTCTGGCGGATGCATTTATCTCCGATGAAGATATTCTGAAGCTCAAAGATCTGCCGATCTGGTTTACACACGCAAAAACCGACCCCGTTGTCGTTCCGGATGATTTTGTCGTTCCAACCTATGAGCGTCTGGCAAAGGTCAACCCGAATGCTCACTTCACCTACTGGGACAAGGTACTCGATCACACCGGAACACAGAAAAATGCGGATGGCACCCCATTCGAATACATCGGCCACTGGTCCTGGATCCCGATGCTGAACGATGAGTGTGTCCTCGATTACGACGGAAAACCGGTTATGACAGACGGAAAAGAGACTCCGATTCTGGAGTGGATGGCTGCACAGAAAAAAGCATAACACAGCACTTGCCGGATTCTCCGCCTACGGCGGATTGTTGCAGTGAAAAAAACAGATGGTATGAAATCGGACTTCAAAGCTGATTTCATACCATCTGTTTTTGTCTGTTCTTGTCTTTTTTTCTCTGTTCCGTTTGATATCATCAACCGTGCAAGTCGGCTGATCTTTTTGAAAAGCTCTTGCCCCTACTGTTCTTTTCTTTTCAGCTCTTCATAAAATTTCTGCAGCACATAAAATGCCGGTTTGCGGTACTTTTTGTCCTCAGAGAGCAGCCCCTTCCGGTTATAATATTTCTGGATCAGGCTTGTTCTGCGCGGGCAGCGGAAGTCGTAGAGAATCCAGGGGGTCATGCCCTTGATGTAGTCAATGTTCCGCAGCGTTGCAATCTGTTTTTCGTACACATCCGCCTGGCACTCCTCGGTTCCTTTGTCCGAGATGGTTCCATGGTGATGCGGCAGCGCGTCTGCGCCGAACTCCGTTACGATAACCGGCTTGTCCGGCTGGCTGTTTTCCATCAGTGCCGGCAGCATCGCAAAATCCGGGGTGTACCAGCCGCAGTACTCGTTGATGCCGATGATGTCAAGGTATTCCATCAGACGGTCCTCAATCTTATTTTTCGCAGCATTAACCAGGCAGGCCGCAGACACCATTCGCGTCTCATCCTCCCGATGCGCGCATTCTGCCAGTGCGCTCATGAATTTCAGCCGTTCATCCGTATCGGCATTCTCATTTCCGACAGACCAGATGATCACGCTCGCGCGGTTCCAGTCACGGTTGATGAGTTCGCGGAGCTGATTCTGGGCATCCTCATATGTTTTTTCACGTTCAAAACGAATTGCCCAGTAAACCGGAATTTCCTCCCACAAAAGAAGCCCAAGCTCGTCGGCGAGTTTTGCCATTTCTTCGTTATGCGGGTAATGTGCAAGGCGCATGAAGTTGCATCCCAGTTCTTTCGCAATGCGGATATTTTCGATCCGTTCCTCTCTTGTCAGGCCTTTTCCGTTTTCCACGCTGTCTTCGTGGCAACTGATACCACGCAGGAAAACGGGCTCTCCGTTCAGCAGAATGTCTCTGCCGTTCACGCGAATTTCACGAAAGCCGACCCGATCGCTGACGGTATCGGTTCCACAGGTTACTTTTACATCATACAGCTTCGGTTTTTCCGGTGTCCAAAGCTCCGGTTTTGCATCAAAAACAACTTCTCCGGCTCCGTTTTCCAGCTGGATTTTCCGGCTCACGCCAAGCTCCTCGATGACAAGCTCTGCCTTGGCTGTGATTTTTTCCGACAGTGTCACTTTCGCCATAACATGTCCAAATGTTCCGTCCGGCACAAGCGCAATTTTAAAAGTTTTGATATGGCATTTCGGAACACGGATCAGTGCGATATCGCGGTATACGCCGCAGTAGTTGAACCAGTCGGTATTCTCGGTCGGCACCTGCTCCGGCCGTCTCGTTCCGTCAACAGCAAGCACGATGCGGTTCTCCGCTTTCAGGTATTCTGTGATATTCCAGAACGCCGGTGTCGATCCGCCGCGATGCATACCGACGTATTTTCCGTTTAAGAAAACGCGACACAGATAATTGGCTGCGCCCACCTTCAGAAAGACTGTTTCCTCTCTTTCTGCGATATAGGAAAATTTTCTCGTAAAGACCATGCTTCCCTCATACAGGAGATACATCGGATCGATGGTATTCCAGCTGCACGGAAGCTGCATCACCGGCCACTCGTCAAAGGAATAGTCGATCGGCACAGTGAAGCCTTTTTCGTCGCGGTATCTCTCTTTGTACCATTTCTGGCGCAGACAGGTATCGTACTGATCGACTGCATAATGCCAGCCGCCGTTCAGCAGCTCCTCTCTTCTTCCCCCTTCAAATATCATCGTGTCCACTGTGGCAAATCCCGTTTCGTACTGTTCGGTATAATCCTCGAGATGGATATCCGACATATACTTTTTCTCTTTTTTTGCTTCCATAAACTTTTCCCTCACTTCTCCAAACGATCCGAAACACGCTCTGCGAGTTTCTCAGGGTATCGCGGCAGTCGCCGGGTCTCGTGCAGACACGGACTTTGGCGCGGCACCACCCATTCCTTGTTTTTATTATAACGCTTTCACAGGAAAAATCTATGGTCAAAACTGTTGAGGATATTGCAAAAATTGCGGTACCGCTTATTTTTCTTCGTTTTCGTTCTTTCCTTCCGCCGCCATCTGCCGCTTCCTCCGTGTCACAAGGCCACCGATCCGTCCCGTTTCTTTTGCCGTGAGTGATCGCCAGCCGTCATTCAGCACGCGTTCTAAAAGCCCCAGCTCACCTGCGATTTCGTATTTCATTTTCTCCTTCTCCGTCATATGTTCCAGATCAATTTTCTTCTGCCTTGCCATTTTTTCTGCACTCCTTTTCTCTGCATTTTTGCTTTATCCAGAGTGTAGACACTTTTTTCCGGCCTTATACCTCCTGTTGTCAAACGGATATTCGCAATCCGCTTCGCTGCTTGCTCATAGCCGAAGAGCTGCTTCGCAGCTTATCTTTTCATCCCTGCTTTCGAAATTCCCCCCCGAAGGCAGGGATCTTTTATCTGCCGCCACAAAAAAACCTCGCTTTTTGAAATACGGTCCGGTTTCCCATTCCGTTTTTTCAAAAAGCGAGGTCCTTTTCTTTATTTCTATTCTATGTTCTTATCTCCTCACTCCGGCGTCTCTCCGAGCCCGCTTTTAATTGCGGCAACAGCCGCCCGAAGTGCCTCCTCTTCATCCTCCCCGCTGCTGCAGATCTCAATGGTTTCTCCCTGCTTGATTCCTGCAGCTACGATACTCAAAATACTCTTTAAATTAACCGTTCCCTGCATCCCGTTGTTTTCATAGGTAAACGACATGGCAGATTTGTACCGGCTTACACTGTTTGACAAATTTACCGCATTTAAAAGATGCAGACCTGACGGATTGACAATCGTTACTTTTTCACTTACCATCTTATGTTCCACCTGTCTTTCCTTTGTAATCCGCTCATTTTTCTTTGAAAAATGGCTACTTACTCATTTTTTGCCGTGTCCCGAGTTCAAAAATCCTCCTGCAAGCTTTGCCTGCATCGGTTTTTTGACCTTTTGACACTGATATTTTCATGATAGCACAGTTTTGTTAATACAGTTTGAACATTCTGTTAGATACTCCTCAATTCTTTCCGCTTACTCAGCTGGCTGAAGAACAGGTAATAAATAAAGTACGCAATCGTTGTGATCACCCACGACAGCGGATAGCAGAAGGCTGCTCCTTTTAAGGAGTGGAAATGCGGCAGAACCGCCGTCATCCACACGATACGTACTCCGCAGATTCCTATTCCGGTGATAAACATCGGAATCCATGCATCTCCGACACCGCGGAGTGCACCGGAAAGGATTTCGATGGAAATGTAGGTAAAGAAGGTCGGAACCAGGAAATGGATCAGTCCGTGACAGATTTCACGCACCGCCGTATCTGTGGTAAACAGAGAAATCAGTGTATCACCGATAAACCACATAAACACAACCATCAGACCCGTCATCAGGAATGCCATGATCATGCTGGTGCGCACACCGCGGTGTACACGATCCATCTTTTTCGCACCGTAGTTCTGACCGACAAAGGTTGTCGCCGCAATACCGAGCGCATTGATCATCATCCAGAAAAGACCGTCCACCTTTCCGTAAGCCGCCCACGCAGCCACATTGTTGGTTCCCAGCGAGTTGACAGCAGACTGAATAATCACGTTCGATACCGAGTACAGAATTGACTGTACGCCTGCCGGAAAACCAATGCGGATAATCCGTTTGAGCATAATCCAGTCAATGCTGATTTTCCGCAGATGAAGCCGGTAAATGTCTCTGGTCCGCATCAGAGAGCCCATAACAAGAACCGCACTGATGATCTGAGACAGAATGGTCGCAAGCGCCGCGCCCATAACACCCATCTGCAAACCGACAACAAATAAAAAGTCAAGCGCGATATTGGTCATACAGCAGATGATCAGATACAGCAGCGGACGTTTCGAATCGCCGACCGCACGCAGAATACCGGAACCCATGTTGTAAATCAGGTTTCCGATGGTTCCAAGAAAATAAACACGCATATAAATCAGCGCATGATTTACAACATCATCCGGCGTGTTCATCAGATCGAGCATCCATCTCGAACAGCCAATGCCAACTACTGTCAGCACAATACCTCCGAGAATGGAAAAGGCAATGGAAGTGTGCACTGCCCACTGCACCTTGTCCTCTTTATTGGCTCCGTAATGCTGTGAAATAACAACCGTCGCACCACTCGAAAGGCCGACAAAAAATCCGACCAGCAGATTGATCAGCGTACCTGTCGTTCCGCCGACCGCCGCAAGTGCCTGTTTTCCGAGAAAGTGTCCGACAATCATGGCATCCGCCGTGTTGTAAAGCTGTTGGAAAAACGTTCCGAACAGAATCGGCAGGAAAAAGATCAGAATCTGCTGCCAGATAACACCTTCCGTAATCTGATTTACCTTTACTACTTCTTTCTTCTCTTTGTTCATACCCAAATACCTTCTAAAACTGCCGCCGGATCTCATGGCTGATTCCGACGGCAGTCCCCCTTTAAAATTTTCTTCTGCTCCTCTGCAGATACTCTTCTTCTGTTTTATATTTTCAGCTGCTTCATCCCTCTTGGCAAGCGGATATTTGCAATCCGCTTCGCTACTTGCTTGATTCGGTTAAGTAATCTTTCAAAAAATCAAACAGCGTCTGCATTTCTTCCCGCGTGCCAATCGTAATACGCAAATAATTGTCAATGCGGGGTTTCTCAAAATACCGCACATAAATATGGCGTTCCCGGAGTGCCTGAAAAATCTTCCCGGCCGGTACGCTTTTGTGTGTTGCGAAAATAAAGTTCGATTTCGAATCCTCGAAAGAAAATCCAAGCTTTTTCAGCTCCTCCTTCGACCACTCTCTCGTTTCCATCACTTTTTTCACCGTCTTGCGGAAATATTCCACATCGCGGATCGCTGCGGCTCCGGCTGCGATCGTGGTCTGATTCATGGTATACGAATTGAAGGAATATTTCACATCGTTCAGATACGAAATCATCTTCTCATTTCCGATTGCATAGCCGATGCGCATGCCGGCAAGCGAACGGGATTTTGATGTTGTCTGCACAACCAGCAGATTTTCATATTTTTCCAACAGCGGCTGCGCAGTGGCTGCTCCGAAATCCACATATGCCTCATCCACAATTACAACCACATCCGGGTTGTTCTGTAATATCGATTCGATCGCAGAAAGCGAAAGCTCCACACCCGTCGGTGCATTCGGGTTCGGGAACACAATTCCGCCATTTGGATGGTTCTCTGCAAAATACTGCTCCGGCACAATGCAGAAATTTTCATCGAGCGGGATCTGCTCGTACGGAATACGGAATTCCTCCGCCCAGACATCGTAGAAGGAATACGTAATGTCCGGGAAAAGAATCGGTTTGTCAGAGTTAAAATACGTCATAAACGCCATCGCCAGAACATCATCCGAACCGACACCGACAAAAACCTGCTTCGGGCTTACGTGGTAGACATCCGCGATCGCCTGCACCAGTTCTGCCGCGGTTGGATCCGGATAGAGACGGAGGGTATCCTCTTCTGCTACCCGTCTGATCGCCTCTGCGGCTTTTGGTGACGGCGGATACGGATTCTCATTCGTATTCAGCTTAATCATGTCAGCCTCATGCGGCTGTTCGCCCGGTACATACGGCACAACTTTTCTTACATTCTTTTCCCAGTTACTCATAAGTTCCTTCCTTTCTGCCTGTGGTCAGGAAATGCACCCTGACTTTATTCCGTCTTTCTGTTTTTTTGGAAAACCCTGTGAATCGTAACCATTTTTTCTTTTCCTTCTGCTCCCGGCAGTTTCCCGCCGACGCAAAGTCCCTCTTCTTCCCGGTGAACCGCTTTATCCTCTCTTCTTCCAGGTAGACGGATAGAAAAGGATCAGCATCGGAAACAGTTCCAGACGGCCTGCCAGCATATCGAAAATCAGAATCAGCTTGGAAACCGGACTGTATCCGAAGAAGTTACTGGTCGGTCCTACCTGGTCAAGACCCGGTCCGATGTTGTTCAGTGTTGCGGCAACTGCCGTGAAGTTTGTCTCGAAGGAAAATCCATCCACACTGATGATCAGCATGGAAAAGCTGTAGATCACCAGATAAACAATCAAAAATACGTTGATCGCCCGCAGAACCTCATGCTCTACCGGGTGATCGTCGAAACGGATGCGTTTGATACTGCGCGGATGTACGATCGAACCAAGCTCTTTTTTCACGGTTTTTAAGAGGATCAGGATTCGCGAAACCTTGATTCCGCCTCCCGTTGAACCGGCGCAGGCTCCGATGAACATCAGCATCACCAGAATACATTTTGACAGCTCCGGCCAGAGGTCAAAGTCCGTCGTGGAATAACCCGTTGTCGTGATAATCGATCCGACCTGGAAAAAGGCGGTCCGTACTGTCTCACCGATGGAATGGTACATCGGATAGGTATTCCAGGAAATCACGCCTCCTGCCAGAAGGATAATCAGGAAATACGCTCTTACCTCCTGGGACGAAATGGCGGCCTTTCCCTTTTTGCAAAGCATCAGATAATAAAAGTTAAAATTCACACCGAACGCAATCATGGCGATTGTCAGAATCCACTGCTGCAGTGGTGTGTACACTGCACAACCGCTGTTCAACACGGCAAAGCCTCCTGTTCCGGCAGCTCCCATGGCGAGTGTGACAGAATCAAATGTCTTCATGCCGGAAAGCAGCAGAGCAGCAATGGTAAAAAGTGTCATGCCAAGATAAATCTGATACAGAATTTTAGCGGTTCCGCGCACTCTCGGAACAAATTTGGAAACGGTCGGTCCCGGGCTCTCTGCCTTCATCAGGTTCATGACGGAACCGCCCTTCATCGGAAGCAATGCAAGAATGAACACAAGAACGCCCATACCGCCAATCCAGTGGGAAAAGCTTCTCCAGAACAGGCTGGCGTGTGAAAGGGCTTCCACATCACTCAAAATGCTGGCTCCTGTCGTTGTAAAACCGGAAACGATCTCAAACAGCGCATTGATATAAAACGGAATTTCCCCCGTAATTACAAACGGCACCGCTCCGAAAACACCAAGGACAACCCAGCTTAACGAAACGCAGACAAATCCGTCGCGGGAATAGATTTCCATATTGGACGGTTTTCTGAAGCAGAGGATCAGACCGGCCGCAATGCAGAGCAGTCCCCAGATAAGATACGCAAAGCCTGTCTTTTCCTGATACATGGCTCCGACCAGCGCCGGAAACAGCATCAGCATACCTTCCACTTTCAGCACCCAGCTGATGACAAAACGAATCATTTTATAGTTCATAATCCGCTTCCCCCGTTACTCTGCCAGAATCTCATGGATATCCTGAAGACCGGTTTCCGTTGTTACGATAATGACGGAATCTCCTGCCTCAAAGGAATCCTGTCCACCCGGAATGATGACCTTTCCCCGTCTGTTAATCGCTGCTACCAGAAGGTTTGGCCGTGTTTTCATATCCTGCAGACGGATGCCGATCATACGGCAATTCTGGTTCACGATAAACTCAAGAGCCTCCACACGGTCTTCCATCAGCTTATACAGCGTCTCAACGTTGCTTCCGATGGAGTTTTTCATTGCCCGGACATACTGCAGAATGTACTCTGCGGTGATGTGTTTCGGGTAGATCAGGCTGTCCAGGTTCAGGCTGTGGATAACATCATTAAATTCCAGATGGTTGATTTTCGTTACAACCTTTGAGGATACCTTCTCTTTCGCATACAGCGACAGAATGATGTTTTCCTCATCCATATCGGTGCAGGCCACAAAGGAATCCATATTCTGGATGCGCTCCTCTTTTAAGAGCTCCTGGTCACTTCCGTCACCGTAAATAACGGTTGCATCCGGCAGTGCTTCGCTTAAAACCTCACAGCGATCCTTATTTTTCTCGATAATCTTGACATCGACGTTCATATTTGCCAGTGATTTTGCGAGATAATACGTAATTTCACCGCCGCCGACGATCATCGTACTGTGTACCTTGTTTGTATGAACACCAATTTTCTTAAACAGGCTCTCTGCGTTCTGCGGTGTGGTAATGATGGAAAGGCTGTCTTTTGCCTGGATCACAAAATTTCCATCCGGTATGTAAACCTCGCCGTTTCGCTCAACAGCACAGACCAGCAGACTGTACTGAAGCGCTCCGGCCAGCTCACGCAGCGACATATGGACAATTTTCGATGTTTCCGGCACTTTAAAGCGCAGCATTTCGATTCTTCCGCGGGAAAAGCTGTCGATCTCAATCGCAGATGGGAACCGCAGCAGTCTTGCCATTTCCATGGCGGCCGCGTGCTCCGGGTTGATGATCATGGACAGACCCAGCTTTTTACGAATAAATCTCTCTCCTCCCGATACATCGGATTTCGAACTCTGGCGATGGTGTGACAGTCTGCTGCCTGTTTGGCGATGACACAGCAAAGCAGGTTCATTTCATCACTTTTGGTTACGGCAATCATCAGATCCGCATGCTCAATATCCGCCTCCTGAAGCACCTGATAGCTTGCTCCGTTTCCTACAATTCCCATAACGTCGTAGGTGTTGGAGACGTTGCGGACGACAATACTGTCTGTGTCAATGACCGTCACAAGGTTGTCCTCGCGGCTCAGCTGGGCGGTCAGTGCGGTTCCGACTTTTCCGCAGCCCACAATGATAATTTTCATGTTCTCTCCCTTCAATGCAAAAGCATTTCGCGTAAAATAGTAAAGACCCGCCAGGCGGCATCGTAAAACCATTTTTCGATGCACTCCAAAAAGCAGATCTGTACCCCTATTGTACGATGGCGATTATATCATATTTCCAGGAAAAGCGGAATAGATTTTAACAACATTTTGGACGGAGTTTTTGTAATGATTGATCAAAAAAGGGAAAACCTGTTGAACCTTGCGCTGGCCGCAACGGAAGTCGAACGGCGGCGTGTGCCGGAGCTTTCGGCAGGTTATAACTCTTACAGCAAAACATGGGAAGTAATTGTACAGTATCAGGGAGACCTGGCTTTTCTGGAGGAGCAGGGAGTTCGTGTGACGCTGCTGCTGTTTTCGTATGCCATTCTTCTGGTTCCGGAGTCCCTGATGGATTACGTGACAGGACTGCCGCAGATTACCTATCTGGAGAAACCGAAATTACTTTATTTCGCAGATGCATTTGTGCGGAGCATATCCTGTATTACGCCTGTGCAGGAGGGGGTTATGGGTCTGTCTGGGAATGGGGTGCTGCTTGCATGCATTGATTCAGGCGTGGACTATGCGCATCCTGATTTCTGCGCACCGGACGGGACAAGCCGAATTGCAATTTTATGGGATCAGACGATTCCGGGGAATCCTCCGATGGGGTATGCTCTTGGGTCGGTATATACACGGCGGCAGATCAATGAGGCACTTGCATCTTCTACGCCGGAAGAACGGTTTGCCCTCGTGCCGTCCCGCGATGTGACGGGGCATGGGACAGCGGTGCTCGGAATCGCAGCGGGAAATGGGAGATCCTCGGCAGATGCGGCCATGCGGGGCGTGGCACCGGAAGCAACACTCGTGGTCGTAAAGCTTGGGAATCCTGATCCGGCGGATCTGCCGCGGACATCGCAATTGCTGCAGGCGGTGGATTTCTGCGTAAGATATGCACTTCTGGTGGAGCGGCCGCTTGTGATTAATTTGAGCTTCGGGAATAATTACGGTTCGCACAGCGGGGATTCCTTACTTGAAACGTATTTGAATGCAGTGTCAAATTTAGGGCAGAACGTGATCTGTATCGGGGCAGGAAATGAAGGGGATACCGGACGCCATTATGCCGGGAACCTAAAGTCGGATCGCAAGTCGTCCGGTCAGACGCAAACAGTCCGTGCGACATCTGATCCGGCTGCGACGTCTGCGGTCTCGGCAACGGCTGACCGCGCTGTCTCCGTTGAATTTCAGGTCGGTGCTTATGAATCCTCGTTCAGTCTCCAGATCTGGAAGGTTTATGGGGATGAAATCTCGATCGAACTGATTTCCCCCGGCGGCATCCGCTCCGGCACGCTCTCTCCTGTCCTCGGCACGGCGCGTCTGACGCTTGGTCCGACAGAACTTCTCCTGTTTTATGGCATGCCATCCCCCTACAGCCAGGCGCAGGAAATTTACCTGACCTTTCAGGGCGCAGGAAACCATCTGTCCGTCGAAAACGGCATCTGGACCTTGCGTCTCACCCCCGGCCGCCTGATCTCCGGTTCCTTTGACCTCTGGCTTCCCGGCGGAAACGCCATCGGTTCACAGACACGCTTCTTCTCCCCCGCTACCGACACCACACTCACCATCCCTTCCACCGCCCGCTCCGCCATCACGGTCGGTGCCTACGATCCCCGCCTTTCCTCCTATACCAGCTTCTCCGGCCGCGGCTATACCCGTATTCTCCACGAAATCAAACCTGATCTCGCCGCCCCGGGTGTCAATATCCCAGCTCCCCGTTCCGGCGGCGGCTATGCTTCCTTCACCGGCACCTCGTTTGCCACGCCTTTTGTATCGGGAAGCGCCGCTCTTATGATGGAATGGGGTATTCTGCGCGGAAATGACCCGTTTTTATATGGTGAAAAGCTGAAAGCTTATCTCATCGCAGGCGCAAAACCCATCGCCTCCGAGAGCGAATACCCGAACAGGCGGGTGGGATGGGGACGACTTTGTTTAGAAAGTAGCCTGCCAGATTAAAGTTATTGAAGGATTCGATAGAAGAAATAAAAGCGCAATGTAAAGAGTTAAACGACAAATGAGACATATTTTTATCTCTGTACTATCTTGTACTTTGCTACGAAAATAAAACTCGTAGCAAGGTACTTATAGTGTTCATTTGTCTGGCAACTCTTTTTTATTTAACTGTTAATAACTTGCTGTTTAAAATTTTTTGAATGCAAAGAGAATCACTTACCCAAAAGATATTCTTCCAACATTTCCTTTACTTTTTTCTCAATTTCGTCTATGATCTCTTCACACCTTGTCTTTTTCATCCCTGCACCAGTTCCTACCGCCAGTAACTCTTTTCTGCCTGGATTTCTTCCATTTCCATCTACTGACGTAGTATGTTCGCCATAATACGTATTACTGTAAGTAAGATCATATGCCGGACTTAAATGCCATTTATCTTCGTCTGCTTCGTACAAATACGTGAAGTTCTTCGAATGATCATCTCTGTTATGTGCAAAAACATTGAAACACATTCGGCGGAACATATTTTCAACATCTTCATCGCAATTGCGTGTCATGATTTTTGTCAGTTTCATTAATCCATGATAGTCCAGACTTGGCTGCTCAAAATCCAATTCCAGAATTGCAGCTGTCGTCAACATGTGCACTTTCTTTTTCCCTTTCAAACAGTTTCTCCTGTCAAACCTTTTAGTTCCAAAATATCCTTTACATTTTTCTGATGGAAACAATCTCGTTTCACTCATCATAATTCCGCAGGCCTTGGCACAGCAGGAATAGTCATATTCCATTTTTCCTGCATCTTTTCCGTCCACATGCGCTGGAAATTTGATAATCCATTCTTCATTATCAATGGTTGTCATGATTTTAGGTCTTGCTCCGCCGCTGGTACCTCCCAGCAGATACAATTCGTCCAGTTTATCCGAATACTCTGTATTCAGTATCTTTTGACACTCTTCCGCCAGTTTGTCCAGATCTGCACTGCTCTGCTCCTCTGGAAAATTCTTTTCCGGGTGATATGTCAACGCTCCCATCCCCGATGTGCCCACAATCGCCAGACGATCCAGTACGGTCAGTTCATCCGGATTTTGTTTATGTGCCCGTAACAGGCGATCCAACAGTAATCTGCCCCAATGATCTGGAAGACTGTCCGCAAAAACCCCAAATAATCCTTCAAAATGATCCTTAACTGGAACAAATACCTGTTTTTGCAAAGGCAATGAAAATGGGTTGATCGAAAATCCGGTTTCCAGCCATTCATCACTGTACTGAAATGCCACTTTGTGGTCTGCCGTCATAGCTAATGTTCCCACCGTTTGATCCTCATAACACACCTGCAGTACTTTATCTTGTTTCATTGATAACCTCCTGAATATCTTTATACGGTACCTGCGTGAAAATATTTCTGAGCTCATCTGCAAGATCCAGTGCGATTGCAATTTTCGTTAAAGATAACAGGGAAATTTGTCCTGTCGTTTCGAATCTTTTGATTGAGCCGTAACTCACTCCGCTTATAGATGCTAATTTTTCCTGCGTAATTGAACGTCTCTTTCTGATTTTTCTCACTCGCTGCGCAAGTTTTTGATCCAGTTCTTCCGGAGTTTCCCATATAAATTGTTCCATTTTTTCCCCTTCTTGTTACAGATTATATGTTATCTAAAATATCCTGTTTTTATTCAAAACAGATTATATATTATCTATTCTATTTTACCACTCACGTGCAGAAAGCACAATGATTTCCTGCCCTGTTTCCATAAAAACTCCACCCCGTTTTTGTAACTGCAGATAAATTTTGCATCTCCTTTACTCTATAGGGATAATTTGCGCTTTTTTGACTATCCGGTAGTATTTGTTTCAGAGTAAGTAAAAAAGCCTCTGCCGGGCAAAAATTTTGCTTTCCGGCAGAGGCTTTGCTGGTCAAACGGATATTCATGCAAGCATGATTCGCGATTTTTCTTCCATTTCGCATGGCTTGGAATCGTTACAAATACTGGCTGAATTCCACTTTTTCTTTATTTGGTCCTTCGATCGTGAAGAAACGGACGCCATTTTCCCAGAACGGAAGGAAATGTACTTCATCCTGCGTCGTATTCAGACCGGCCCCGGTAATCATTTCGTGAACCTTTTCAATATTCTTTACGTCAATCGCCACATGGTCGATTGCTCCGGGTTTCAGTGCTGCAGCTTTGTTTTCGTACGTTTCGATCACAAGTGTTCCAAGCTTTAAGAATGCCACTTTCTCATCCGCCGCCTCATTTACGGTGCGGAATGCAATTTCAAATCCAGCTTTTCATAAAACGCAATCGTCATCTCAATATCGTTGGTCGGAATACCGACATGCTGGATTCCATTTAACTGCTCTCTTAATTCCATTTCTTATCCCCCAGTCTTTTTTCTACCTGTGCCAGATCCGGCATGGCCGGAATAGAGCGTGTCTGAAAAAGGCTTTTCGTGAGCTGCGAGTCCCAGTTCGTGGGAGATTTTATCCGAATAAGGGCGGCGTAGCGGGCTACGGCAACCGAATGAGGGTAAAATATACCGCAAAGTGGAGCTTGCAGATTGCGGAAATGATTTTTCAGACACGCTCTAGCACCTTTTTTCTCCACACAAAGGCTTGCAACGGCGTTTCCAAAACGGGCAAACGCTGCCAGTTCTTCCTGCGGCTGTAAAGATATGCTCCATTCCACCAAGTGTCACTACAACTATTTTTACACTCTGATGATATAATATTTCCGCTGTTTTTGCAACATTTTGCTCTCTCCTGCCCGTTCGCTGCCGTTTTGCTGTTTCTTTTTTTCACAGATCACAAGGATGAGTGCCAGCATTCCTCCCATCAGGCTGCACCAACTGCCAGCCGTCCGTCCGGGCGCATGGTACACAAGAACAATTTTGTGCTCGCCTGATGGGATTTTTGCGCCGAGAAATGCCGTGTTTGCGCGGAACAGCAGTGTTTCTTTCCCATCCACTTTCAGCACAAAATTTTCATCGTATGGAATGCTGGTGATGAGGTATCCGTCTCTTTCCGCGGAAACCACGCCTGTGATGCCATCGCCGCCGTATGTTGCTGTTGTTCCGCCAATCAGGGTAACCGCCTGACTGTACAGCTGCTCCGTTTTTTCCAACGGCTGTGCCATACCAGTCCATGTCTCAAAATTTTTCAGGATATAATGGCCTTTTCCCATCCGAATGAATACGGTTCCATCTTCTTTCATCGTTACAAGATAGTTAAACTGTGTATTCCCATTGGCATACGTATGGTTGATGCCGGTCAGGCGGTTGGTCTGGCCGTTGATGCGGATAAACATATCATGACTCGCTTTCTGATTCTCCACCTCGAAAGAAACGGCGAGCAGCGTTGCTCCCTCTGCGGCACCCGGCAGCGTTGCTGAGACGGTCACGGATTTTTTCGTCTCAATCTCATATCCGTCCGCTGTCTTCTGAATGCGCAGATCTTCCTGATCGGTCTCTGGAATTTCAAGGTTTACTTTCTGAAAACAACTGTGAAACAGGGGTCCTACAGAACCATTCTTTGTATCTGAATCTGCAGCGGCTCTGAAATTATCCACAGATTTCGCCGATTTTTCCTGATCCGGGATTGCCGCTGTTGTCTTCCGCATTTCCTGATCCGGGATCACGGCTGCCGTCTCCAGTATTTCCTGGTTCTGCGGATAAGGTAATGATTTGTATTCCGTCTCGGAAACCACCTGGTCTGTCACGTAGGCAACCGGCGCTGCGGATATGGCACGATAAACCTGAAAGTCCCCGTAATCCCGGTACAGTTCATACCCCTCCGGCCGTGTTTCTGCCAGAATATATTTCACTCCCATGAACTGCCAGAACAGCGGATCATCGGAAACCGTCTGCATCATGCGGTTGCGGAAGGCTTCATTAATCCCATACGTCTCGTCCCGGAATTTCTTATATTCTGCATTGTATGCCGAGGAATAAATCGTCGAAACATTCTGTCCAATATCCCATATCCGGTTGACGTTCGCAAGGTTCTGTCCGCCGTCTCCATACTGCTCCATACGGTACCAGCCGGGATCCTCCGCACGGATCTCGCGGATTGCCGCTGCAATCTTGCTGTCCGTCAGAGCTTCATACGTTTTACGCGGGATCATCACATGCTTTTCCTGATTGATTGCTTTTCCGGCAAATGCAAGAATCACAGCACTAAAGACGAGCGGCAGAAACGGAAGCTCTCTGCCCCGCAGCCGTTTTTTTGCCGGAAACCACCGCCATGCCAGATAGCACGCAGTCACACAAATCACATCCAGTATGCCGAGATGCCAGTATGGTTCAAAGTATGTCTCTTGCTTTGCATTCCACATCAGAATCAGAACTATGAGGTACGGAAGCAATTCTCGCAGCTCTGTCATGACTTTGCGCTTAAAATTCCCGGTGCTTCGATTTTTTCCACACTCCCGCTTCCGGACAAGCTGGTTTTCCACATAAAGCCCGACTTCTGCACAGAGGACCGGAAGAAACGGGATGAATACTTTATCTTTGCTGTACAGGCCGCCGTTCAGCAGATAGCCGAACAGGGGAATACAAAAGAATACCAGCAAAAGGAAGGACAACAGTTTCTCACGCAACCGGCTCTTTCCGATCGCTCTGCCCAAAAGCGCCACCCCCGCAAATGCGGAGAGGCCAATGCCGTACGGCGTGTAGCAGAGACGCAGGATCAGAAACTGCGGTTTCCACATCGCCGGATCGGTAAAAAGTCCTGCAATGCCGCCCGCTGCGGTGCCGCGTCCGCCCTCGCCGCTGCCGCCGAACAAGGCGGCAGCCGATGGGATCAGCAGAATACCGGAAAGAAGGATTCCTGCGAGGACCGGAAGCGCAAAGCGGATTGCTGCGCCAAAAAAGCTCCGCAAACCCGCCAAAGCTTCGACTGTTCCTGAAGATTTTTCACCTGCCATCTGCTTTTTCTCTGCCCCGGCCTTTTGATTCCGCGACACTTTTCGATTCTCCTGTTCCGCTTCATACGCAGCATTTTCTGTACCGCATTTCAAATACTCCGTCACCGCATACGCCGTGAGCGCAAGCAGCCCGCCGACAGAAAAATAAAAGCTGGTCAGAATCATCCCAAGAACGGAAAGAATCAGAAGACCGCTCTTTCTCTTCTGAAAATGGCGGTCCACGCCCAGCAGAGCCAGCAGCAGAAACGGCATATAGTTGACAAACATAAGCTGATTATAGGAATGATACAGAAGTGCGGTAGAACACGTAAAGAAAAGTGATGTAAAAAGACAGTTGCCGTAATGCAGACCCTTTTTGCTGATCCATTGATAAAAAAGCACTGCATCCGCCGCATACAGCAGCGCGGAGGAACCCATCACCCACAGGTCCATCGGGATGAACGGGAAAAGGTAGGATAACAGCACGGTCGGACTCAGCAGTCCGTAGTAGGCAAAATGGTAAATATTCTGACCTCCTCCCAGATTCCATGCGAAATCCGGGAAGAGATTTCCGGTCGCGTAAAACCGCTTCCGGAAGTAATCGGCAAGGGTGCTGTGCTGGCTGATCCAGTCAATCGAGGAGCCGAATACGCCGTATTGCAGGACGAACAGCCGGCACAAAAGCAAAGAAAAGAAAAACAGACCAGCCGCCGTAAAATCCTTTCCGGTAAGACCTTCTAAAAAGCCGTTCCGCCGTCCTTTCGGCTGGCCTTTCTTTTTCCGTGATTTTCCCGGCTCTTTTGTTTCCTTTAAGATTTCTTTTTTCATGCCCGGATTTCTCCTCTTTCAGACGCATGGCGTTTGTCGGCATACTCTGGAAAATACACGTTTTTCTTTTCTGCCGTATGGGTATCTTTTCTTCTCTTTGCAGCACTCTCCTGCTTTTTCACCGGCTGCACACTGTGCATCTTGACCGTCTCTTCACTCGTCTCCTTTAAGAGATAGATCGGACGGTGCTTTGTTTCAAGATATGTCTTGGAAAGATAAATGCCTACAATGCCCGTGCAGAAAAGCTGTACACCGCTCACCAGAAAAAGGATGCATGCCATCGACGGCCAGCCCGCAACGGGATCGCCAAACAGCAGCGTTCTTCCGATGATGAACACGATCAGAATCATAGAAATCAGGAAAAAAAGCACGCCCATGACAGATGCAAGTGACAGCGGGGCTACGGAAAAGCCTGTGATGCCGTCGACCGAGTACGCGAGGAGCTTTCGAAGCGGCCACTTCGACGTCCCGGCGCAGCGGTCCTCGTGCTCAAATTCCAGCCATTCTGTGTGAAAACCGACCCATCCGAAAATCCCTTTGGAAAAGCGGTTGTACTCACTCATTTCCAGCACGGCATCCACCATTTTGCGGCTCATCAGACGGTAGTCCCGTGCACCGCTTACAATCTCTGTTCTGGAAAGGCGGTTGATCACACCGTAGAAGGCATTTGATAAGAAGGATTTGATTTTTCCCTCGCCCTCCCGTGAACTGCGGCGTGCCGCTACACAGTCACAGGTGCCGCTCTGCAGCATCGCGTACATTTTCGGAAGAAGGGACGGCGGATCCTGAAGGTCGACATCCATCACCGTTACGTAATCGCCTTTGGCCGCCTGCAGTCCGGCGTACATGGCTGCCTCTTTTCCGAAATTTCTCGAAAACGAGAGGTAACGGCAGCGCATATCCTTCTGCGCAAGCCGGCGCATCTCAAACAGGCTGTGATCCTTCGAGCCGTCGTCAACAAAGATCAGCTCGAACTGAACCTTCTGCTGTTCTTCCATCTCATTCATCTGACGTACCATCGTCTCGTAGTAAACCGGAATTGCTTCCTCTTCGTTGTAGCATGGTATGATAATACTGATTGTCTCCATTTTTTTCCTCCCGGGGATTACATACTCTCTCAGAATCCTTCTGTAGATCCTTCCTGCTGCAATCCCGCTTCTGTCTCATTCTTATGCAAGTCAGGTTTTTGTGGCTGTTTCTCCCGCTGCAGAATCCTCGCCTGCCTCCGGGAAACGCAGGATGACTTTAAACAGATCGCCGTCTGCCGCAAGCTCCATGCGGCCGCCCATGTTGGCCGTGTAGCTTGATGCAATCGCAAGGCCAAGGCCGTGCCCCTCGCTCGTCCGTGATTCGTCGCCGCGCACAAAGCGTTCCATCATTTCCTCCGCTTCAAAATTCATCTCATAGGCGGAAATGTTTTTCATCGTCACGAAAATCTCCCCGTTTTTCTTCCCTGCATCAATGTAAACTCTCGTTCCGCCCAGGCTGTATTTCAGGATATTTTCCACGAGATTCTGTATCACGCGGTACATTTTCCCATTATCCCCAAGGAACGGCAGTGGCTCTTCTCCGAGTGCCGTGCGGAACGACAGACTGCTCTGCGCAATCGCATCGTCCATATCGGCGAGGGTCTGCTCGATCAACCGTTTCATATCCATTTTTTCCATCTGGAATTTTTCGGTTCCGCTTGTCGATTTGGAGAGCTCGAAGAGGCTTTGGATCATCTCCTTTAGCTGTTCCTGTTTCACAGAAATCACCTCGACGTAATCCTGTGCCGCCGGTGTCAGATCCTCTTTTTTCAGAAGATCCGTATAGCCGACCATCGAGGTGAGCGGGGTTTTCAGATCGTGCGATACATTGGTAATCAGGTCAATTTTGAGACGCTCCGCCTGCATCTGTTTTTCTACGCTCTTCTGCATAGCGCTCTCAATATTTTCCAGCTCTGCAAACGCCGGATACAGCAGGGATTTTTCGGATATTTCATGGATCCGGCTTTCCATGCTGCCTTCTGCCATCGTATGGATCTGTTCCATCAAAAGGCCCATCTCCCGGTTCAGGCGACTGCGGTATGTTTTCCAGGCAAACAGAATTAAAATCAGCGTGGTCAGCCCAAGAAGAATGACAGACAGTACCTCGCCATCCATTCCGTTTATCAGTCCGGTGATCGTAATCACGATTAGAAGTTCCGCAATCAGTGCCACACGGAACGGCCATTTACTCTGACCGGCAAGCTGCCGTTCCAGGCTGGTCCGATCTCTGTAACGCTTCCTTTCTCTGCAAAAAAAGGACATTTCTCTCAGTTGTTTCTTTTCATAGCGACAGACAAGAATGCCGGCACTGAGAAGGAAAACGCCACAGATTCCAAAAAACAGAAGACCTGTCTGCACACACTCTATTACAGTACCCCATTCGGCAACAATGCGGTATCTGGCATAGCTGTGCCGGAGCGGCTGAAGCCATCCGAAAAAAGCAAATCCTCCGACAAGAACCAGAAGCTCATTCGGCACCTTTTCGGATTTTTCAGAAACAGCTGCTCTTTCTCTGCTTCCGCAGCGGCTCTTGCCTCAAACTGCATCTGCCGGGATTTTTCTATTTCATCTGTCTCGGACTTATCTGCGGCTGCCCCTTCGCTGCTTTTTGCTGTTTTTCCCGCTTTTTCCGGTTCACTGCCGGCAAAAGCAGTCATTTTCGAGTTCCCGGTATTTTTTCGGAATTTCCATACCAGATACAAGGCTGCGGCTATGCCCAAAACGCCGACTACCGTCACTCCAATGCCGATACCCCATTCGATATTGCGCCACATTCCCCATTCGAATTCACTGGCCCATTTCCGCAGAAGCTTTCCGCACAAAATCAGTACCATAGAAAGATCGAGAAGCATCCACAGCAGGATGCGTTTTTCAGTTTCCGTCAATTTTTTCAATTTTGTATCCAATTCCCCACACCACCTTTAAATATTTTGGATTTTTCGGCGTAATTTCGATTTTCTCACGAATGCGCCGGATATGAACCATGACGGTATTTTCTACGCTGTAAGCATCCTCCTGCCAGACCTGGCTGTAGATTTCTTCGGCCGAGAATACGTAGCCGGGATGCTCCATCAAAAGCTCCATAATTTTGTACTCGGTTGCAGTCAGGCGGACGGGTTCACCGTCCACCAGGAGTTCTTTGGTGTTTCGGTTCAGCAGCAGACCGCCGTTTTTCAGGATATCCTGGCTTTGTGTGGTTCCGTTTGCGGCGCCTAAGGAGAAGTAACGGCGGAGCTGGGATTTGACACGGGCCATGAGTTCGGCGGTATTATACGGCTTTGTCACGTAATCATCGGCGCCCATCGAAAGTCCGATGACTTTGTCGCTCTCTTCGGTTTTCGCGGAAAGCATGATAATCGGGATGTTGTTTTTTTCTCTTATTTTCATCAGGGCGGAAAGACCGTTCATTTTGGGCATCATGACATCGAGCAGGATCAGATGGATCTGTTCGGTCATGAGGATGTCGAGTGCCTCCATGCCGTTGTAGGCTTTTTTTACCCTGTAGCCTTCCAGTTCTAATAGTTTGCCGAGAGATCTTACGATTTCCCGGTCGTCGTCTACGACTAATATGTTGTATTGGCTCATCTCGTTTTTCCCCTCTTGGTTCTATGGTGTTTATCATAGCAGAAAAAACGGAGATTCTTTGGATAAAAAACTGACATTTTTCTTAAAATGTAATCCCCCATTACGTTTTCCTGCTTTTTTTACAAAAAAAACACTGATTGGTAGAGTTGTAAGCTGGTGTAAAAAAATAAAAACAAACGCATATAAATTAGTAAAAATGCCTGCCATAGCACCTGAAAATGTGGAAAAAGATAAAAAAAGTCAATATAAGTGGACAAAATACACAATATCAAACGGGGATTTTATTTGATATAGTGTAAATATCACAAATAAGCAAAGAAAATGCGTAATAAAAACGCACAAAACAACGGAAAGGATGGGGAGTATGGCGAAGGAAAAAATGAAAAAGAAAAAAGGGCAGAAAATCGCCCCCGCAATTTTATGGAAACAGCGCTGGCTGCTTGTGATGTCAGTACCATTTGTAATCTGGCTGATTATCTTCAAGTACATTCCGCTGTGGGGATGGACCATGGCATTTCAGGAGGTAAAACCGGCAACGTTCGCACTTCCGATCTGGGAGAGAACCTGGGTTGGATTTAAGAACTTTACAGATGCATTTAAAGACCGTCTGTTCACACAGACATTAATCAACACATTGGGAGTAAGCTTCCTTGACATCGCGGTTGGAACGATCGCAGCAATCGCATTTGCGGTTCTTCTGAACGAGATGTTCTTTATGAAGTTCAAAAAAGTAACGCAGACCATTTCTTATCTGCCGCACTTTGTATCCTGGGTTATCATTGCAAGTATTGCAAAGAATATTTTCAACGACGGCGGTGTTGTTGACAGTATCTTCGGCAAGAACCTGCACCTGATGAGTTCCAACTCACCGCTTATCTGGGTAACCATTATCCTGATTAACTGCTGGAAAGAGGTTGGCTGGAACGCAATTATTTATCTGTCCGCCATGGCAGGTATTGATCCTGGTCTTTACGAGGCCGCTGATATGGACGGTGCAAGCCGTCTGCAGAAGATCTGGCACATCACTCTGCCGGGTATCCGACCGACCATCATCGTACTGCTGATTATGAGCATCGGTGGCGCCCTGAACGTAGGGATGGAGCGTCAGATGCTTCTTAGTAACCCGCTGGTTGAGGATCACACGATGGTACTTTCCTGGTTCTCTTATAAGAGAGGTATCGGAAACAGCAACTACGGTCTTGGTACCGCAATCGGTGTATTCCAGTCTGCAGTCAGCGTTACCCTGCTGCTGATCGCCAATAAGATTGCCGGTCTGGTAGGCGAAGATAAACTTATGTAGGAGGACGCGAATATGAACAAGAAAGCAAAAAAATTTGACTACGTACTGGCGGTAATCTTCGTATTCCTCGTCATCATCACCATTTATCCGTTCCTGAACGTACTGGCGATTTCGTTCAACGATTCTACGGATACCATTAAGAATGTAAACTTCATCATTCCGAGAAAGTTTACATTAAGCAACTATAAATATGTATTTAAAGACGGCGGCATTGCAATGCCGGCTGTGATTTCTGTAACAAGAACCATCATCGGAACAATCGTAGGTATTGTATGTACCTCGATGGTTGCTTACACATTAAGCCGCAGAGACTTCGTACTCCGTAAACCATTCCAGCTGCTGTTTGTCATCACAATGTATGTCAGCGGCGGTATGATTCCGGAATACCTTCTGATTATCCGTACCTTAAAGCTGGGCAATAACTTCATGGTATACATTCTGCCTGGTCTGATGTGGGTTTATAATATGATTCTGGTTCGCTCTTATATCGACGGACTGCCGATGGCTCTGCAGGAGGCAGCAAAGCTCGACGGAGCAAACGATTTTCAGATCTGGTATAAAGTCGTTATGCCGCTTTGTAAACCGGTTATCGCAACCGTAGGTCTGTACTATGCAGTAGGACAGTGGAACTCCTTCATGGATACTTACCTGTATGCGAAAAAACTCCCGACTCTGCAGTACAAACTGTATGAGATTATGAACCAGGCGACCATGAAAATGGACGTTCATGCAGGAACCAATGTACAGACGGCCGTAACACCAATGTCCGTACGTATGGCCGTAACGATTGTAGCAACTGTGCCGATCGTTATTGTATATCCGTTCCTTCAGAAATACTTTATCGGCGGTATGACACTTGGTTCTGTTAAAGACTGATAAAAAACAGTATTAAAAAATTTTTAGAAAAAGATGATGTTTATTCCTGCCAGGCGAAAGCAAGAGTGCAGGATGACATAAACCATTTTAAGGAGGGCTTTTATGAAAAGAAAAGTAGTATCACTCATGTTAGTATCTGCTATGGTGGCCGGAATGCTCGCAGGATGCGGTTCCGACAGTGGCAGCAGCAAGGGAGGATCCAGCACAGAGACTGGATCAGCGGCAGAGGCAAGTTCTTCAGGCGAGACAGCAGATGATGCAGATGACAAATCTCCGATTACCTTTGAGTATTTTAACGCTGATGGTAAAAACGGCAACTGGGATAACCCGGTAGCAAAAGCAATCACAGAGGCAACAGGCGTTACACTGGATGTTTCCTATCCGGTAGCATCCCAGGGTGATGCAAAAGAAGATATTGCGCTGATGATCGCAAATGATGAGTATCCGGACATGATTTATGCAAAAGGCTCAGCAACGGATTTGTATCAGGCAGGCGCGCTGATTGATATGACAGACCTGATTGAAAAATATGGTCCAAACATCAAAAAAATGTACGGAGCAGAGATGGAAAAACTGAAATGGAGCCAGGATGATCCTGGAATCTATCAGCTTTCCTACGCAGGTGTAAACCAGAAAACCCTGACAACAGGCGGAAGCTGCCAGATTCAGTGGGCTGCATTAAAAGAGAACGATTATAAATATCCGAAGACACTGGATGAGTATGAAAAAATGATCAAGAGCTATCTTGCAGCACATCCAAAAACAGAAGATGGTCTGGATATGATCGGTATCACCATGAGTGCTTCTGACTGGCACTGGATGATTACCCTTGGAAACCCGGCAGGACTGATCGCTGATGCATCCCCGGATAATGGACAGTGGATCATTGACGACGAGTACAACGTACATTACAAACATGTAACAGATGAAGAGAAAGAATACTTCAAATGGCTGTGCCGTATGTACAACGAAGGTATCCTGGATCCGAACTTTGCAACGCAGACAGATGATGACTATATTGCAAAAGTTGCCAGCGGCCGTGTTGTTGCCATCACCGATGCTGAGTGGCATTACAGCCAGTGCGAAGCTACTCTGGTAGCAGACGGAAAAGTAGATCAGACTTATGTTGGACTTCCTGTAACCTTAAGAGAAGATCAGGTAGAAAAAGCCCTTCTGTATCAGGGAACTACCGTTGGCTGGGGTATTGGAATTACCAAGAGCTGTGAAGATCCGGTTCGTGCCATCAAATTCCTTGACTATCTGTGCTCCGATGAAGGACAGATCCTGTATCACTGGGGTATCGAAGGCGAGAACTACTTCCTCGATGATGACGGACAGCCATATCGTACCGATGAAGAAGTTGCAAAAGCTCAGTCTGATCCGGATTATGCAAAGAATACCGGTATTGACAACTACACTGGATTCCCGATCTACGGAACAGGTTCCTACTCTGAAGACGGATTCCCATACACTCCAACTACCAAAGAGTCTGTTATTGCAAACTACAATACAGCAGAAAAAGAAGGATGCGAAGCGATGGGATTTGAGATGCTGACCGACATGTTTGCACAGCCGGAAGAGTTCGATCTTCTTCCATACTCTGCACTGTGGGCATATCAGCAGCCACAGGAACTTGCTGAGAAACAGACAATTCTGGACGAAATTGCTTGGCCGGGACTTGTTAAATGCGTAACTGGTACTGAAGATGAGTTTGATGGAAACTGGGAGAGCATGGTACAGGAGCTGACAGACAATGGTCTGGCAGATGCAGAAGAAGCTATGACAGAGTTCCTTGCTACCAAACTTGTTGATGTAGAGTAAGTAAAGCAAAAACATAAGGTTTTGCCGTTGAACGGAAGGCGGCACAAAAACATGGTCTGATATTATTAAATGTCAGGCCATGTTTTTAAATACAGCGACAGTAATGGGAAATGTGAAACATTGTAAAAAGATAACAGTATATGGAAAATCTGCAAACAATTTCATGAGACAAAATCATAGGGAGGTTTTTGAAAAATGACAGAAAAGAAGGAGTTTCAGGTAAACAAAAACACACCGTTCTGGGATGCATCACTGACGGATCAGGAAAGAATCGACTGGCTGTTAAAAGAAATGACGGTCGAAGAAAAACTGGGATACCTCGCCAGCTCTTCCCCGGATCTGCCGCGCCTTGGCATCCCGGGAGTCTCTGTGGGCGGTGAGGCGGCACACGGCGTTGAGGGCAGAAACGATCAGAACGGTCTTGGAAAACCGGATGTGACAACATCCTTCCCGCAGCCGATCGGTATGAGTGCATCCTGGGACCCGGAGCTGATCAGGCAGGCCGGTGAAGTGACGGGAACGGAGGCGCGTGTCGTATGGCACCGCCATGAGGGCCATGGACTCAGCAGATGGGCTCCGACCGTTGATCTTGAGCGCGATCCGAGATGGGGAAGAAACGAAGAAGGTTACGGAGAGGATCCTGTGCTGACCGGAAAAATGGCCGGTGCTTATATCCGGGGAATGCAGGGCGATGATCCGAAGTATCTGCGCTGCGCAGCGACCTTAAAGCATTTCTATGGAAACAACACGGAGGTCGGCCGCGGATGGAAAAATTCTTCCATTGACCCGCGGAACAAATATGAGCTGTATCTGGAGCCATTCCGCAGATGTATTGAGGACGGCGGCGCAGAGGGCATTATGACGGCATATAACAAGATCAACGGAACGATCGGTATCCTGAATCCGGAAGTGACCGATATTCTGAAAAAACAGTACGGTCTCCGTCACGTTGTCAGCGACGGCGGTGCGATGGGACTTGTCGTGAATCTGCATCACTATTTCGGACAGCATGCGGAGACGATCGCAACGGCGCTGAAAGCCGGTGTGGATGCCATGTCTGACGATCCGCGTATGGTAGAGCAGGCGGCACGCGAGGCATATGAGCTTGGCATTCTGAAAGAAGAGGATATGGACCGCTCTATTCGCTGTATGATGGAGACGAAGCTTCGTCTCGGCGTTTATGATCGGGAAAACCTGAATCCGTATGACCGCGTGACCGAGGACGATATCGATTCCCCGAAGGCACGTGAAATCTGCAAAGAGCTGAGCCGTGAATCGATCGTACTTCTGAAAAATGAGAACGGGGCGCTGCCGCTTGACAAAGCTCTGAAAGCAGAAGATATTGCCATTGTCGGACCGCTTGGTGATGCATGGTATCAGGACTGGTACGGCGGAACGGCACCATACCGCACAACCTTCCTGCAGGGGATGGAAGTACTGAAGCAGGAGAACATTACATTCGCGGATGGTCTGGATCGCGTTGTTTTCCGCTGTGATGGAAAAGGTCTTGCCGTAGCAGAAGACGGAACACTTCAGATGGCAGATGAGCCGGATGTGTTTATCAAGGAATACTGGGGTGAGGGAAGCTATACGTTCAAGAGTGTCCGTACCGGAAAATACCTCGGCGCAAGACTCTCAGAGTCGCAGGGAGAAAAGCCGAAAATGGGACAGATCGCGGCAGACCGCGAGGAAGCCTTCGACTGGTTTGTGATGGAGATTTTCCACGTGGAGCCGCAGGAGGATGGCAGCGTTGTGCTGACCAACCGTTTCCATTACCCGGTTTATAGAGATGTGGAGGGATTTTTCTCCTTCGAGCAGACGGAGGGAATTCCGATTACGATGGAGGTTGTCGAAAACGGAATTGAAAAAGCAGTTGCTGCAGTCCGGGGCAAAAAGCAGGTTTTACTTGCGCTCGGCTGTAACTCCGTGATCAATGCGAAAGAGGAGATCGACCGCAACACACTGGAGCTGCCAGAGGAGCAGGAGATGCTGCTTGACCGGATCGCAGAGGTCAATCCGAATACCGTTCTGGTGCTGTTTACGAATTATCCGTACACACTTCAGAAAGCGATGGAAAAACTGCCGGCGATCATCATGTCTGCAACGGGAAGCCAGGATATGGGAAGCGCAATGGCAGAGGCTGTGCTTGGAATCTATGCACCGGCCGGTCGTCTGAATATGACCTGGTATGAGAGTATCGATCAGCTGCCGGACATTGACGATTACGACATCATCAAAGGAAAAAGAACGTACCGCTATTTCGACGGGAAGGTATTGTATCCATTCGGCTATGGCCTGACGTATACCACATTTGCGTATGAGAACTATAAGGTTTCCTTAAAAGACGACCGCCTGCTGCAGATTTCCCTCGATGTAAAGAACACCGGCGATACCGCAAGCGACGAGGTTGTCCAGATCTACGGTTCCGCTCTGGAATCCTGCGTAAAGAAACCAATCTGCCAGCTGCTTGATTTTGTCCGTGTGAAAAACATTGCCCCGGGCGAGACGAGACACATCGCACTGGAAATCCCGGTGGAGGAGCTTCGCTTCTACGATGTCATCAGCCGCAGACTGATGGTAGAAGAAGGAACGTATGAAATCTATGCGGGCGCATCCTGCAAGGATAAAGCCGTTTCCGCAGAAATCTTTATTCCGGGCGGAAAAAGGGGAGTACGCGATCTGAGTGCATTTACCGCGGCAGACCATTATGATGATTACGAGAACATGTATCTGACGGAAGGCCATTTCAACTTCAAGGCAGTCCGCGTGCAGGATGAGATGAAAGACGGTGTTCTCGTTTACCGTGACTGTGATCTTTCCGATGCTGCTGTTCTGGCACTTCATGTGAAGAGTGAACGCGGCGGCAGTGTGAAAGCCTTTGTGGACGGTGTTTCAATGGGAAGCTTTACCGGTGACACAAGAACCTGTGAGTTCCGCAGCGCCCCGAAACTGGACCGCTATGCGGAGGAAGAAATAAAAGAGCGCAACCGGTACCGTGAACCGGTGTATGAGGATGTTGAAATTTCCCTCGCAGACAGACCGCAGACAGACGGCGCATCTGAGATCCGTCTTGTCCTGAAGGGGGATATGCGGATCTGCTATCTGCGTGTGCTGAAAAATAAGAGCACAGGAAAAATTCAGATGGGCGTAGCAAACTAACCAGATAATGTATTGTCTGAAAAAAGTATTGACAAATTGTGTGAATATGAATAAAATATTCCTGTAAAAACAAAATACGGAGATCTTCAGGGCAGGGTGTGATTCCCTACTGGCGGTATAGTCCGCGACCCGCTGCGATATCAAACAGCGGCTGACTCGGTGCAACTCCGGGACCAACAGTTAAAGTCTGGATGAAAGAAGATGAAATAAAATTTATTTGCATGGAAATATTTGTGCCCTGAATTCAAGAAAAGGAATTCAGGGCACTTTTTTTCGCGGGCAACGAGCCAAAGTCCGTGCTTGCACGAGACCTTGGCGACTGCCGCGAAAACGAGTTCAAATTCGTGGAGCGTATTTGGACTCGTTACTTCCGGCAGAACCGGTCAAGATCTCCAGAAAAAAGGAGAAATGCAGTTATGAATGCACAGACAACAGCAAAACAGACATCAAAGATGTCGCAAATCGGAAAAACCCGTTACATGGTACAGGTGGCAATGCTCGGCGCCGCCGCAGTCGTATTGATGTTTTTTGACATCCCGCTTCCGTTTGCCCCAAGTTTCTACAAGATTGATTTAAGCGAAGTTCCGGTGCTGATCGGAGCCTTTGCGATGGGACCTCTTGCCGGAGCTGCGATTGAGCTGATTAAGATTCTGCTGAACCTTGTCATGAAAGGAAGTACCACCGCAGGTGTTGGCGAGGTAGCAAACTTCCTGATCGGCTGTGCGTATGTTATGCCGGCCGCATGGATCTACAAAACACAGAAAACAAAGAAAAATGCCATGATCGGTATGGCAGTCGGAACCGTATTTCTGGCAGCAGCCGGCGGTCTTCTGAACGCTTTTGTACTGCTTCCGGCTTATGCAGCAGCCTTTGGAATGCCGATGGATGCCCTTGTGGGAATGGGATCCGCAGTCAACAAAGCAATTACAAGCCTTCCGACCTTTGTTCTGTTTGCCGTTGTACCGTTTAATATCATCAAAGGTGTTGTGGTATCACTGGTAACCATGCTTCTGTACAAGCACATCAGCAGACTGCTGAAGGGTGAGGCGATGAATTAGTTCATCATTTCCGTAAACGGAGAATCCAATAAATACGTTGTAGGGAGACGGACAAAATGCAGAGAGAAATCCTCTGTTTTTTGTCCGTCTTTTAAAATTTTCGGGGAATGGCGGCAATGGATTGCCCACACAGGTCTTTTAGTAGTACAATGAAGCATAATCGATAAAAGAAAATACGCAGCGAAATTGGAAAGGAGCGCAAAAAAAAGAGATCCGCACATTGGCTGAAATCTCTTTTCTATCACATTTTAATATTGTTATTATGTCTCGAAACTGTTAAGCGCTTTCCAGATGTTCCATCACTTGAACGCCCCATTTAAAAAGGGCGGTTCGCATGGCAAAGGTCAGGACTGCGGTAAGCAGAATCATCACGCTCGTGGTGATGTGGATGTTGAGGTGAAGTTTTCCGTACAGCAGGTAGCCGGCTCCGATCAGGATTGCGCCGACGGTGAGGTCGATGAGGACGGAGATCAGGGAGCGGTTGTTGGATTTTATGGCGGCGGTTTCGTTTTCCCAGTTTAATTTCGGAAATGCAAGGTCAAAAAGGAGCTGTTCATAGTTTACGAACAGGGTAAATAAAACCGTGATCGCCGTGGTGTAAAGAAGGGTCGCCGGGTGCAGACCGAAAACGACCGCGATGATGTTGAAGACCAGAGCGTACGGCAAGGTGCCAAGGAGACTGATCAGGATGCCGCTTACCAGCATGGCACGGATCTGGTCGTGATAGCTCATCGGAATGCATTTCATATAGATGTATTCGCTGCCCTTTCGGGACATCGCTGTGGCAGAGATCACGCAGAACATGGACATCATGACGGCGATTCCGGCGGCGGTAAGGACGGCAACTGCGACAGGCAGTTCCCCTTTCAGGAGGCGGAATATGGTGCCATCGGCGACAAGCCGGGTCCAAAGGCCGGTGGTTTTAGCCATGCCAAGGCTGGAAATGACCGAAACGAGGGCAATGCCAAGCATGAAGACCGGCCAGATGAGAGGCATCAGAACACAATTCATGAACCAGGCCGGGGTTCGGTACAGTTTTTTCCATTCGATCATCGCGTAGGTGCGGATCGGATTTTTGCTTTTGACCGTTCGGGTCACTTCTTCTTTGGATAAAATGCGTTTTTCGCTGGTGGTTTCGCTCATGCCGAGGACAGCCGGGAGGTAGATTTTCCAGGCGAGGGCGAAAAAGACAGCAAGGATGACGGCTGTTGTAGCGATGTAGAGTATCATTTCGAGAAAGGATGCATCTGCAAGGCTTCCGGTCATCAGGGCAGGTTCGGAAAAATGGTCCGGAAGGCGCGCAGAGTGCCCTTCTGGCTTTCCATCAGGTTCATAATATCCTGCATTTCAAAATTTCCGATACTGCGCGAAAATACGTTGATGCCGATCGCAAAAATCAGGGATGCGGCGAATCCGAGGTAGCTTAAGAAATCCTTGTTTCGGATATTTTTGAAAAGACGCATCACGAGCATCGTCAAAACTGCGGCGTAAACGAGCGGCACAACCGGGAAAATAAGGCAGGCGAGGATCATATTGATCCAGTAAAAAATGCCCATTTTGGCGCTGATCCCGTACCCTAACAGAAACGGAAAGAACAGCAGTACAATAAGATAGTATTCGTTCAGCAGACAGCAGAAGCCTTTCGCACCGACAATCTGCGCCGGGGTAAACGGCAGCGGCAAAAGCTTTACGAGGTCAGAGTCCATGTAATACTCGCTCAGAAACAGCGGCAGGCCATAGAAGAAAATGACCATCATGCCGATGGCACAGACGAACTCGATCAGCAGGGTTTCCAGCCCGAGCGGCTGCAGGAAGGTATAGCCGGAATATCCCAGAAGAAACAGTAAGACCGACACGGGAAGGAGGCAGACACCAAGCAGAAGGTATACAACGATACGTCCTCCGTCCGAAAATGCTTTCTTTTTTCCGCTCTTCTGATTGCTTTTTCCTGGTCCGCTTTTCAGAAGGAAACGGGTGAGAATCCATAAGTTACGCATGTTCGGTGATCTCCAGAAAGATATTTTCAAGTGTCTGATCCGGATAGGCCGCTTTTAATTCTTCCAGGGTACCCAGGTATACCTGGCGGCCGTGATGGATGATGGCGATGCGGTCGCAGAGTTTTTCCGCTACTTCCAGCACATGGGTGGAAAACAGCACGGCGTTTCCGGCATCGGCGTGTTCACGCATCATCTGTTTGAGCTCGTGCGCGGAGCGCGGGTCAAGGCCGGTCAGCGGCTCATCGAGAATCCAGACCGGCGGCTTGTGGATCAGTGCGCCCATCACCATGATTTTCTGACGCATGCCATGCGAGTAGCTCATGATACGGCTCGAAAGGTTCTCTTCCATCTCAAAGCGTTTTGCGGTTTCTTCGATAAAACGCTGACGTTCTTCCGTTCCGACACCGTAGATATCTGCCATGAAATTCAGGTATTCAATTCCCCTGACGCGAAGAAACGCATCCGGGTCATCGGGCACAAAGCCGAACTGGCGCTTGGCTTCGAGCGGATCCTTCTGAATATCTTTTCCATTGATTTCAATCGTTCCTTCGGACGGCGCTAAGATACCGGTGATCATTTTTAACGTTGTCGTTTTTCCGGCCCCGTTAGGACCGATGAAGCCGGTGATCTTTCCATCTTCGATATCCCAGGAAAGATCGTCGACGGCTTTTTTGCTTCCGTCTCCGTAAATCTTACTGACGTGGTTCAGACGAATCATGTTTTATTCCCCCTCTTTTTTCTTTGTAAAGCAAAGCTATCATTCTCTTGCTTCGTTTCTAAAAACAGACTGCCCTTTTCTCACTCCGAAAGCTCTTATCCTTCCCTGCGCAGGAAAAGGAGTCAGGCGGATCTTCGCAATCCGCTTCGCTACTTGCTTGATTCAGTTAAATTTCGAAGCACGGGCTGTGATCTTGTGTTTTTTTCAGTATGCATTCTTCTGCCAGAACTGTCAATCAGCGGAACGAAAAATACAGAATTTTGTAAGAACTTGTAAGACTTTTAGAGCGTGTCTGAAAAAAAAGATACCGCAAAGTGAAGCCGGCAGATTGCGGAAATGCTTTTTCAGACACGCTCCAGAATCAAATCCGATTTTACCCTCTACTTTTTCAGAATCACATCGATGACTGTATCGACTCCATCCGGCAATACCGGGTCTTCGCCGAGATCGGCGAATGCCATGGTCGGATAATCGCTGTGTACCCAGCTTGTGGAAACCGGGATTTCCGCGCCGGTTGCGACGTAGCGGATCGCCTGGATTTCTTCTTTTTTCACGCCGGGCAGCGGCAGCGGCCCAACGGTATTTTCATAGACATGAAAATACAGATGGTTTCCGCGGCGCGTCACACGGCCAAAGTCCGGTTTCTCAATACCGGCTTTTCCGCAGCCGTAAATGCTCTCTCCGTTTTTCTTCATCCACTTTCCAATCTCAGCCAGCCGTTCGATCGACTCCTCCGGGATATTTCCCCTGGCGTCCGGGCCGACGTTCAAAAGCAGGTTTCCACCCTTCGATACGCACTCGACCAGCTTTTTGATCAGCATCGGTGCCGGTTTGAAGAAGTGGTCATTGGCACAATAGCCCCAGTGATTGTTCATCGTAACGCAGGATTCCCAGGCGATATCGTTTCCATTCACATCCTGGATGCCATTCGGCGGAATCATCTGCTCCGGCTCACAAAGTCGCCGTGGTACGGGGTCGGATTTCCGGCCGCCAGAGAGCCGTAGCCCTCTCCGCTCACCTCAAGACGGTTGTCGATAATCACATCCGGCTGGAGCTTCCGCACCATCTTGATCAGCTCCGTCGCTTTCCATGCTTCGCCGCGCAGCGTATCGTAAGAGAAGTCAAACCACAGCACATCCAGCTTTCCGTAGTTTGTGCAGATCTCGCGTACCTGATTGTGCATGTAGGTCAGGTAGCGGTCGAAATCGCGGTCATCGTTTTTATATGCCGGGTTGTTCCGCATCGGGTGATTCCGGTCGCCATAGTGCGGAAAATCGTCGTGGAACCAGTCGAGCAGAGAGAAATACAAACCGACCTTCAGTCCTTCTGCACGGACGGCATCAACGTACTCTGCAACGAGGTCGCGGCCGCATTTCGTGTTGGTGGATTTGAAATCGGTATACTGGCTGTCGAAGAGGCAGAAACCGTCGTGATGCTTGGCAGTCAGAACCACGTATTTCATACCGGCCTCTTTCGCCGCCTTGGCCCATTTCCGCGGTTCGAAATCAACAGGATTGAACTCCTCAAAATATTTCATGTAATCTTCTTTCGGAATCTGCTCGGTACTCCGCACCCATTCTCCGCGCGCCGGGATGGCATAAAGCCCCCAGTGGATAAACATGCCGAAACGGGCGTCGCGGTACCACTCCATCCGCCTGTCATAGGCTTCTCTGTCAAATTTGTACATCGTTTTGCTTCCTCCTGTTTTAGTTTTATATTGGTAATGATTCAGAGTACCATTTCGCATGGCTCTGAATCGTTACGTCAAGCGGATATTCGCAATCCGCTTCGCTGCTTGATTCGATTAAATCTTAATTTTCACCCATTTTCCCTGTTTGAATCGGATCGTCGCAAAGATAAACCGTGACATCTGATCCGCCAGCACGCCGAACCAGATTCCGACGATGCCAAGCCCCAGCGTGTAACCGCCGAGATACGAAACGATCGTACGAATAAATGTAACGCTGATCATAGATGCAACTGCCGTATAAAGTGTATCTCCCGCACCGCGCAGGCATCCCATGTAAATAACCTGACAGATCTGGAAAATGACGACGAAGATAATGACATGGATGATGCTGACACCGATTTCAATGATATGCTGTTCTTCGAAAAACAGGCTGTACAGCCATCTTCCGCCGAAAAGATAAATGGCAACGAGGCATACTGCGATGCCCGCGCCGATCAGACGGCACGTTCTGCCGTACTCCTTCGCAAGATCCGGCTTTTTTGCGCCAAGCTCCGGCTGATCAGTGCAACCGCTGCGGACTGGAGGCCGTCACCGAACGCAAACGAAAGCGACATAATATTCATGCCGACCTGGTGTGCCGCCATCGCATCGGTTCCCTGCTTGGCCGCCATGATCGCCGTCATCATAAAGCCGATCCGCATGAAAACCTGCTCGAAAAACACACTGTACCCGACCCTGACCAGGCTGATGAACGCTGCAAGCGTCGGTTTAATTTTGTTCTTCAGAATATAGCCAAGGTTCAGGAATCCGTCTTGCTTTGTGATGGAAAGGATGCTCATCACACATCCGACAACCGTTCCTGTGACGGTTGCCAGTGCCGCACCCTGAATGCCGAGTGCCGGGAACCCGAAATGGCCGTTGATCAGAAGATAATTCAGGATAATATTAATCATATTTGATGTTACATTTGTGCGCATCGTGATTTTTGTATTGCCCGCACCGCGCTGTGCCGAGTTGATCCCCATCTGGATACAGTTAAAAATCATACCGCCCATGATGATACGGAAATATGTTACTGCGCCATTATGAGTCTCCGCCGTTGAACCGCACAGATGGATAATCGGACTTGCAAACGCCACAAATCCAACACTGAATGCAGCTGCCGCAAGGATAATAAATACAAGCGCAGTTACCAGAGTCTCATTCGCCGCACCCTGCCTCTGCTCTCCGCGCCGCCGCGCAACGAGAGCCGAAATCGACACATTCAGCGCAAAGAAAAACGCCAGGCCAAGCAGCTTCGGCTGTGTCGTCAGACCGACCGCGGCAACTGCGTAGGAGCCAAGCGAGCTTACCATCAGCGAATCTACAAGACCCGCAAATGCAATGAAAAACGACTCCACGATCGCCGGCCACGCCATGTTGACGGCGGTCTGGAATGTGTCTTTGTGGTATTTCCCCTTTAACTTGTTTCCTAAGTACCCCATTTCTTTTCCTCTCTTTCGTCCCAATACCAATTTCTATTTTACTTTGTTTTAACAGAAGGGTCAATACGGTACCGGCAGAAAAAAGCCAGCCGCAAAAGCAAAATTCTTTTCGCTTTTTGTGGCTGGCTTTTCTTTTATCTTTCCGTAGCGATTCAGACCCCCATCTTGATTCCGCTTACGCTACATCCCAGTATTGCTTCTTATTTTTTCAGCACAAATTCTGCCTTATTCTCCGTCATGCTGTCGCTTCCGATGAAGACTTCGAAAGCACCGTTTTCACTTTCTACACGCTCATTTTCTGTCAGGAAGCGAAGCTCTTCTTCTGTGATTTTGAAGATGACTTCGGTTTCTTCTCCCGGCTGAAGGGTTACCTTGCAGAAATCTTTCAGCTCTTTCACCGGGCGTACCACGGATGCGGCTACGTCGTGGATGTAAAGCTGTACGGTCTCGGTTCCCTTTGTATCGCCGGTGTTTTTCACGGTTACGGAGCTTTAATCTCATCTTCCATGCCAAGCTCTGCCTTGTCCAGTTTCACATCTGAAATTGCAAAGCTGGTGTAGCCAAGGCCATATCCGAACGGGAACAGTGGTGCGTTCGGGATGTCGAGGTATTTGGAACGGAAACGGTCTTTGTCCTTGCCCGGCACATGCGGTCTTCCGGTGGAATACTCGTTGTAGTGAACCGGTACCTGGCCTACAGAGTACGGGAAGCTCATGGTCAGCTTGCCGCTTGGAGCGTATGCACCAAAAACAACATCTGCGATTGCATTGGCACCCTCGGTACCCGGCATCCATACTTCAAGAACGGCTTTTGCTTTCGATACGACATCGCGCAGGTCGAGCGGACGGCCGTTGAAGAGAACAACGACAACGTTTTCATTGACCTCCGAAACGCGCTCAAGCAGTCTCTGCTGGATTTCCGGGATACGGATGTTCGCGTTGCTGGTTGCCTCGCCGGACTGCAGACGGTCCTCACCGATCGCAAGAACGACAACGTCGGCCTCTTTTGCTGCATTTACAGCCTCAAGAAGCATTGCTTCTTCTTCCTCTGGCGTGGTGGACTGCTCCATCGCCTCGCCGAAGCCCTCCAGGCGGATGTCGGAGCCAAGCATCGGAGAGCCTGCATGGAAGCTCATGTTTGTCGTATCTGCCTGCGCTTTTACGGCCTCTTCCAGATTTGTCACATCCTCTGCATCTCCGATAAAGGACCAGGCGCCCATCAGGTTTCTGCTGTGGACATACGGTCCGACCCAGGCAATCTTCTTCTCCTTGCCAAGAGGCAGGATTTTCTCTTCGTTTTTCAGCAGTACAAACGATTTTCTTGCGGCTTCTCTTGCCAGATCACGGTGCTCTTTGCAGAGAATGACTTCTTTTTCTTTCGTCTCGTCTGCGTCTTTATACGGATTTTCAAACAGTCCCAGTTTGTTTTTCAGTTCCAGAATACGCATGCAGGACTCATTGATCAGATCCTCGGAAATCTTGCCCTCTCTTACAAGACGGCACAGGTTTTCGCAGTAAATGCCGGTCATCATATCAATGTCAACGCCTGCCTCGGCGGAGCGGACAGCTGCCTCCTCACGGTCTGCGCAGTAGCCGTGGTAAATAATCTCCTCGATTGCCGCCCAGTCGGAAATCAGAACTCCGTCAAATCCCATCTCGTCACGCAGGATGCCGCGCATCAGTTTCTTGTTTCCGGTTGCCGGAACACCGTTTACCGTGTTGAAGGAAGTCATTACCATCGCTGCGCCTGCATCGATGCCGGCTTTGTAGGATGGCAGATAGAAGTCACGGAAGGTATGCTCGGAAAGCTCTACGGTGTTGTAGTCTCTTCCCGCTGTTGGAGCGCCATAGCCTGCAAAATGTTTCACGCAGGAAGCAATTTTGTACGGCTCCTTCAGATCGTCTCCCTGGAATCCGCGCACCATTCCGGCACAGAACAGACCGTTCAGATACGGATCCTCACCGGTAGACTCCATGACACGGCCCCATCTTGCATCGCGGACCAGGTCAGTCATCGGTGCGAAGGTTACGTGAAGGCCGGAAACGGCTGCCTCTTTTGCAGCAACTGCCGCACACTTTTCGGACAGCTCCGGTTCAAACGTTGCGCCCTGTCCCAGCGGAATCGGGAAAATGGTCTTGAAGCCGTTGATGATATCCAGCATGAACAACATCGGGATGTGATGCGGGTGCTGCTCCACAAAATCCTTCTGGATTTTCTTTAACGTTTCTGCACCCATGCTGCCCAGGATGGAACCGGAAAGCGCTACATTTTCCGGCGTAAATCCTTTATCCGCCATCGGTCCCATGGCTGTGATGTCCATATCTTTATTGAAGAAGGCACCCACCACCTGGCTCATCTGGTTCACTTTTTCTTCCAGCGTCATGTCGGCCAGAAGCTCTTTTAATTTCTGCTCGGTCATTTTTTCTCCTCCATACCTCGTTTTTGCTGTATCTGCTTCTTCAGAAACCCCTAAAATGTCAGAAAAATATCATTTTTCCGTTTTTTCTGAATCTTATACTGAAATTTTACCACATCTGATCTGAAAAAAATATCCCCTGATCCGACCTTTTTCTTTCACTATTCCGACCTGTTTGCTGCTGTTCCGGTACGTAAGAAAGTGATAAAATCCTCTGTTATTTCCCGGACATGTGAAGGGTGGCTTTCCGCTATTTTTCACTAAAACTTCTTCGGTATTCCAGCGGTGCGTATCCCGTATTGTCCTTAAACATCTTCGTAAAGTACGAGAAATTGCTGTACCCCACATACAGCGACACCGTATTGATCGGCAGCGTGCTCTGTGTTAGAAGCTTTTTTGCCTCCTCCACCCGCTTTTGGATGATATAATTACTGATCGAAATACCCTTTTCTTTTTTAAAAATCCGGGACAGATAATCCGTATTCAAAAAGACAAGCTCCCCAAGCTCCTCCCGGTGAATCTCCTCCCGGTAATGTGCATCGATATAAGCGCATACCTGGCTCGTAACCGAATCTGATTTGTTGATGTACTGTCTGTACTGAACTGCTTTCCGAACCAGTACCCCGGCATATTCCATCATCTCTTCTCTGCCATAAAGGGAATTCCGATGCAGGTTTTCCATGTCCGCATCTGCAAACAGTGCATACGCCTTGATCTCCCGTTCCGAAAGCCATGCATACACCACCTGCGTCAGATCGGTACGGAGTGCTACCAGAAGCTCCCTAGTAATCATTCCTTCCCGCTCCGTCCGGTCAAGGTATTTCTGCAGCCGCTCCAGCAGCTCCTCCGGTTTTTCCTCCGAAAGCAGAGCTTTCCATACATCCAGCTCCCTATTTTCGTAGCTGGTCTGCGGAGCCTGAAATTCGTTCAGAAACAGCACCTCGTTTCGCACGGAAAGGCTTCCCTCCCGCATTTTCTGAAGATTCCGGCTCTGCTTTTGCATCCCCAGTACAGATTCCCACTGTCCGGCACCGCACCACAGCTCCGGGTAGATTTTTTCATTCATCCACGCAACAAATTGCTGCAGAATTTCACAGTCCCGCCCGCCGTCCTGCGGGAATGCTTTTTCCCTTGACTGTGTAACAATCCAGTAGATGCCCGGTTCCTGGTAAAAAACAGTATCTACCGCAATATCCGTTTCCTCATACAGTTCCGACAGCACATTTTCGATCACAAATTCCATGGTCGCCGTATCCCACATTTCCCGCTTATTGCTCTTTATTTCCGGCATCAGACAAATCAGCCGGAAATAGTGTCCCGGTCCGTATGGCAGCTGACGCTGTGCTGCCGTTTCGCAGAATTTTTTCTCAGAGAAGCCGTCTTTCAGCACATTTTTCCAGATATCCTGCTGCAGAATTTTTCTGTTCCGGTTCCACTTGATGCTTTCCTGCCTGAGATCCTGTATTTTCTTTTCTTTCGCAACGGATTCCGCCGCACGCTGTACGGCCTCCTTCAGCTTTTCAAAATCAATGGGCTTCAGCAGATAATCGACACTGTTCAGCTGTATCGCTCTTCTGGCATAGTCAAACTCCGCATAGCTTGTCAGGAAGATGACCTGGACCTTCAGCTCCTCTTTCCTGACCCACTCCACAAAGTCGAATCCCGTTCCGCCCGGCATCACGATATCGCTGATCACGATATCAATGTCCACCATTCCCATGATGTTCTTCGCCTGCTGTACGGAAAACGCGGTATACACCTCGTTCACCCCGGTCTCTGTAAGATCGAGGTTTCTTTTGATACTTTCAATCACGTACTCTTCATCATCCACGAGCAATAGTTTCATGTTCTTCTCCCCCTGTCCTGTATGGAATATGGATATCTACAATCGCTCCGCCGAGCGGACTGTTATCGAAATGAATCTCTCCGGAATCGCCATAATAATAGTGGAATCGTTTCAGGCAGTTTTCAATCCCGATATGCTTTCCATGCTCGGAAATATCTTCCCCTGCTTTCAGCCTTTGCAGTGTCTCCTCCGGAAAGCCGTTTCCGGTGTCCGAAATATAAATGTTGACATACTTTTCGTCTCCGCGGTCCTCCGGGTAAACCGTCACGGAAATCAGCGGAACCGTCTCCAGCGTCAGGGCATGTTTTGCCGCATTCTCTACAAACACCTGAATCAGGAACGGGAAGATTACTGCGTTTTCCACCTCTTCATGAACCTCAAAATAATAGGTGAATTTTTCCGGATAGCGCAGCAGCAGAATTTTGAGGTAATTTTCACAGTGGTTCGTCTCCGCCGTTACCGGCACCATCTCGCTTGTATTCCGGAAAATATACGCAAGATAATCGGACGTAATACGGCTCATCGACTTTGCATGGTCGTACTGACCGAAGTCGATCATGCTGTAGATAAAGTTCAGACAGTTCATATAAAAATGCGGGCGGATCTGGATTTTCAGGTAGTCCATCTCGATTTTCTGTTTTTCCAGCTCCTGCTCATACAGCGTGATTTTCAGCCGGCGGATCTGGTGAATCATGTTCCGGAATTTATCGTCAATCTGCTCCAGCTCTACCAGATTTCCTTCCGACATCTGATAGGTGAGATCCCCATTGTCATATTTTTGAAGATTTTCCGTAAACATAGCGACCGGCTTCAAGATTTTTGTTTTCAGATGGAACAGCAGCACGGAACCGGCAATCACCATCAGAAAAGCAACGCCAAGAAGGGCAAACACACTTCCCGTCATCAGATTTAAGACTCCCGTCCAGGAGATTTTAATCCGGATTTCAAACGGCGCCTGCGAAAGTTCCTGCCGGAAGGTGTAATTGTCGGTATTAATTTTCGAATTGTCCGTTACAATTCCTTTTTCCGTCAGTGTTCCGATGCTTTTCCCGTTCTGGTCAACGAGACTGACATAGCCGCTCTTTCCAAGAGACAGTTCAGAGAACGGTTCCAGAATTGTCTTCAGATTGACGTAGCAGCCGAGTCCAACGCCCTGACTCTGCGCTACCTTGAGCATATAAACATCGTCTCCCTGGCACATCACGGTCCATTTTTTCTTAACTGCATACGTCTGCTGCGACAGGCTTTTGATCCTGCGCTTCAGCGCTTCCTGCAAATAGGGATCAACGGCGTAAAGCCCGTCGGATGAAATGCTCAGCTGATATAAGCTGTCATCCTTCTGCGTATAGAGAAAAACATTGTAATCCGTTCCAAAATCCCACGCTGCAGATACATAATTCCTTCGCAGCTGCGTAATGACATATTCCTCATACTGATCCTTCTCCATCAGATCCATATATTTCCAGAACGCAGAATCCGGGTTGGAGCTGTCCATTACAGTCGAGAACAGGTTTCGGCTGATTCGAAAAAAACGGTTATCCAGCTCATCCGTATACAGCTTTGAAATCTCTTCCAGCTGCTCATATACCTGCCGCTGCGTCCGGTTCAGAATAAGCACGCTCCCAGCCAGAAAAAGCAGCAGCATACTCAGCAGGCAGATCAAAAGATAACGCCCCTGCTGCGCCAGTGTTGTTTTTTTCGTCTGTTTTGAAATATGCATGAAGTTTCCTCCTTTTTTCTGTTCCGGTACGCTCGAAATTTTTCCGTGTTTGATTTTACGAACTGATCTTTTTTTCTGAATATAATACAGCAGAAAAACAGTACACCTCATGTTTCCATGAGTCTGTACTGTTTTTCTGATTTATGTCGGAAACACCGAAATGTTTCTCTTTTTTATTCCTGCATGGAAAATCATCCCTTTACCGCACCAAGTGTGATACCTTCTGCGAAGTATTTCTGAAGGAACGGATAGATGATAAACAGCGGCAGCATGGCGATAAATGCGATTGCCATACGGATCGAGGTTGTCGGCAGCTTTGCCACCTCCGCGCCGATATTTCCGGTTACTTTTCCACTTGCCAGGTACTGAATATCGGTGATCATCTGATTCAGCAGGTTCTGGATGCTGTAAAGCTTCTGGCCTTCATTTCCTGATAAATAGTATAAACCATTTGTCCAGTCATTCCAATAGCCAAGTGCGGAAAACAGTCCCATTGTTACCAGAATCGGTTTTCCAAGCGGCAGTGTGATGCTGGTGAAAATCTTCATGTGTCCGGCGCCATCGATTTTGGCTGCCTCGAACAGCGCGTCCGGGATACTGGTGTTAAAGTAGCTTCGGATCATCAGCACGTTGTTTGCGCTTAACAGGAAGCCTGGAACAATCAATGCCCAGATCGTGTTTTTGATGTGAAAATACTTTACATACATCAAGTAGGTCGGCACCAGTCCGCCGTTGAACAGCATCGTGAAGAATACGAAAAAGGTAATTGCTCTGCGGTACGGCAGCTTTTTAATCGAAAGCGGATATGCCAACAGAGCGGACATCGCAAGGTTTGCAGCGGTACCGACGATGGTTACAAAAATGGTAATTCCGTATGCTCTCAGGATTTTCTCGCCCTGGCGGATGATATAGGAGTAAGCATAGAAGCTGAATTTCTCCGGGAAGAACGAATATCCGTTGCGGATCAGTGTGTTTTCATCGGTCAGTGAGGAAATAAATACGAGTACAAACGGCAGTATAATGGATAACGTAATCAGAATGAGTACTACATTAATCCAGAACTGGAAACGTTTTGCTTTTTTTGAATTTGTCATACTTCCATCCTCCTAGAATAATGCCTGGTCTTTGTCTACTTTGCGGACAATCCAGTTGCTCAACATTACGACACAGAAGCCTACCAGAGACTGGTATACACCGGCTGCAGATGACATACTGATATTTCCTTGTTCAATCAGGGCACGGTATACGTAGGTATCGATAACGTTTGTGGTCGGGAACAGAACACCGGAGTTCATCGGCACCTGATAGAACAGACCGAAATCGGAATAGAAAATTCTTCCGATGCTGAGGAGCAGCAGGGTGATGATGGTCGGAACGAGGCTCGGCAGTGTGATTTTCGTAATCTCCTGCCATTTGCTTGCACCGTCCAGTCTTGCAGCCTCATAGAAGGAAGGATCGATACCGATCAGGGATGCGATGTAAATCAGGCATCCGTATCCTACGCCCTTCCAGCAGTTCGCGATAATCAGGATCGCCGGCCAGTATTTCGGTTTCTGGTACCACTGAATCGGGTCAATGTGGAACAACGGAAGGATCGAGTTGTTGACAAGACCATTTTCTGCACTCAGAAGCGCATATACGATGTAGCTTAAGATAACCATGGACATCAAAAACGGAAGAAGAATCGCGCTCTGGTACACTTTTTTGAGTTTTGTGTTTCTTACCTCCGTAATCAGAATCGCAATGGCAATTCCGACTACCATGTTTACAAGAATAAATGCAACGTTATACAGCAACGTGTTTCTTGTAATGATCCATGCATCCTTGGAAGCAAACAGGAACTTGAAGTTTTTAAGTCCTGCCCACGGGCTTGCCCAGATACCTTTCGCAAAATTCAGTTTTTTAAACGCAATCACCATACCTGCCATCGGGATATAGTTGTTGATCAGCAGATACAGAAGTGCCGGAAGCATCATCAGATAAAGCGGCCAGTATTCCTTCAGCACGTTTTTCTTTTTTCCTTTTTTAACCTCTGCTTTTTTCATAAAGCGTGTCTCCTTTTATGAGGGCTGTTTTTTCAGGTTCTTTCACAGAGAAAGCTCCACATCTTTTCGAGTAAGAGTGGAGCCTTCGGTTACTGTATCACACCGGATTTTCTTCCGCCCCGGTCGTGTTCTTTTTACAAATTATGGTGCCTATTTCTCTGCAAGAAATGCATCCAGCTGCTCCTGCTTTGCAGCAATAACATCATCGATTCCCGCATCGTCCAGTGCCTCCAGGAACTGTGGAAGCAGTTCTTCCGGATCTCCGGAGCCGCTGCTAAGTGCGCCGTTGTACTGGCTGATTACGTTGTTCAGGCTGATACCTGATCCGCATATTCGCTGTTATCAAAGACAAATCCCAGTGCTTTCGACTCGATACCGGAAGCGTTGAACTCCTGCATTTTGTCCCAGAGCTGCGGGTCAGATCCATCCCATTTGTATGCGATGAACTGGTTCGGAAGCTCCCATCCACAGTTAAAGCTGTAGCCTGCATTGTCTGCTGTTACACCGTCCGGGTAGTTGATGATTCCGTTTTCTTCATCTTCTACTACGTAGTCGGTTCCCTCTTCGCCCCAGTTCAGAAGGTTCATGACCTCCGGGCTGCCATAGATATAATCGAGAACCTGCATTGCTTTTTCCGGATTTTCGGAGTTCTGTGCTACAGAGAAGATAATTCCGCCGTAAGAGGATGAGTTGATGATCGGCTGATCATAGAACGGTACGATTTCAAACTCATATCCTGTGGAGCTCTGGAACTCAACCGGGGTACCTGGATGATAAGCAAAGAACAAGGAGAAGAGATTTCCTGCTTTGCATACGGTTCTCCAGTTTTCTGTGTTTGTTCCGGCATCCTTGCTGATGTAGCCTTTCTGATACCAGTCATGCAGCATAGTTGCAGTCTCCTTGTACCAGTCGCTTGCAAAGTAGTTTTCTACGGTTGTGCTGTTGGTCTGATCCATCAGAGCGCCCGTGTTGGCATCGCCAAGTCCATCAGCGCGGGACAGACGGCTCAGAGGCGTATCACTGTTGTTGCTGGAGAACAGCATTGTCATATCAGGCTCGCCTGCCTGTACGGTCTCAAATACTTTCTCCATATCCTTCGGCTCTTTGATTTCATCGGTATTGATATTATACTTTTCTACCAGGTCTTTTCTCATGAAGATGGCTGGAATGCTGCCTCGTTCGATCTGGTTCGGAACGCCATAGACAAACCCATCAATCTGATTTGTTTTTGCAATATCCTCGCCATAGATATCTTTCAGGTTTGTGCCGTATTTGTCAATCAGTTCAGACATATCCATGATCTGGCCGGAATGCATATACTGTACAGCTGTTGTTGCATTTGTGTACAGAAGATCGATTTTCTCATCGCCGGAAAGCATCAGCTGTAACTGCTGAGATGCGCTTGCCCACGGAAGAACAACGATATCGAGCTTTGCATTCAGCTCCGGCTCCAGAATCTCGTTGATTTTTTCTTCGATTCTCTCTTCATCCTGCTGCTGGCTGCCCTGCAGTACCATAGTTACAGTGTACGGCTCGCCTTTTTCCTCTGTCTTTGCTGTGCTTCCGGAAGCTGCGGAGGAACCGGAATCAGAACTGGATCCTGTGCTTCCGCATGCTGCCATGGAAAATACCATAGTTGCTGCAAGAATGCCTGCTAACACTTTTTTCTTCATACTTTTTCTCCTTTTCACGTAGCGTGTTGTGTGACCTTTGATGGTTGTATTATAGCAGGATTTTGACTTACAACTCTATAACTGATTTGACTTTGAAGTATCACTCTTCCGACCTTTGTGTCTTTTTTGTGTCTTTTTTCTGTCAAAAATCTTCCACCATCTTTGCCCCTTCTGCCCCATCGAGTTCGGCCACGGTTCCATTCATGACACGGTAGACTCTCTGGCAGAGGCCGAGGACACTCGGACGGTGCGTCGTAACGATACAGGTTTTGTTGGGACGCTGACGGATGATGTTTCGGAGGACGTTTCGTTCCGTCGTAACGTCCAGTGCCGAGGTGGCTTCATCCAGAAGCAGCACCGGGGCATCGCGGAGGACGGCACGGGCGATGGCAAGCCGCTGGGACTGGCCTTCGGAGAAACCGCGGCCACGTTCCCCGACGCGGCTGTTGATGGTATCCGGCAGATGCTGAACAAAATCCCAGGCGCAGGAGATTTTGAGCGCTTCGATGATCTCCTCGTCGGTCGCATCCTCTTTTACCATGCGCATATTTTCGGCGATTGTGCCGGAAAGGATCGTATTTCCCTGCGGCACATAAGCGAAGAGATGACGCGTTTCGGCGTTCATGGGAACCGTTTTTCCGTTTGAGGCAATGATCACGGTTTCCCCCTCCTGCGGGCGGATAAGGCCGAGAATCAGGCGGATCATCGTTGTTTTTCCCTCGCCGGACGGGCCAACCAACGCTACAATCTCGCCGGGGGCGGCCTGAAACTCCGATCTGGTGATTACTTTGTTTCCTTCTATATAAGAAAATTCTACCCCATGCATCTGTACCCGGAAGCCATCCTTTGCCAGTGGATCGAGCTTGGCGCTCTCCGGGATATGAACTTCTTTTGGCAGCTCTACGAGCTCACGGATCCGGTGCGCCGAGACGGAGCTGTTGAGGAAGGACGGAATAATCGAAATCACGTTTCCAAATGCGCCGGAAAGGTTACTCCGCTGCTGCAGGAACAGTGTCATGGTTCCATAGGTAATGTCGTGCGTCCACAGACGGAACAGGCAGTATCCGAACGCCGTAAACTCCACCGCACTCCCGAGAATAGACATTACGATATTGGTTTTAATCGTAAACAGATTATATTTCAGGCTGATATCCTTGAAAAGTCCCTGCCACCAGCGCATCTTTTTACTGTAATACGGTGCGATGCCAAACGACTTGATCGTATCAAAATTGTAGAACGCTTCTACCTCAAAACTCATCAGATTACTGCTCATCTCGCGTACTTCTTTGCTGTATTCCCGCTGACGGCGGATCATAAACCGGGACATCAGAAGCAGGAACGGTGCGCTTAAAAAAGCAATCAGTGCCATGACCCAGTCATAATGCAGGATTACGAAAAAGGTGGCAATAAACCGATACACGGCAATGATAATCGTCGGGAGCCAGCTGATTGCGTTGCCGCTGACCGTTCCAATGTCGCCGTTGAAACGGTTGAGTACGTCACCGTTTGCGTATTTGCTGATTTCCAGCCAGTCCGCATCAACGATTTTGTCAAAAATATCCGCCTGGATGTCGTTGTTGATGGCGATACCAAGCTTCGTTGAAATGCGGTTGATGACACTCTCAAACCCAAGGCTGAACACGGTACTTCCGATCATGATGCAAAGCAGCAGCGGGAGCTTCTGTATCTGGTATCCGGTGATGATATCGATCAGGTATTTTCCTGCCACGCTGCCGACAAGCCCAAGCGAAGTGCTTAAGATACCGAGAATCGTATAAAAAACAATCGCACCCTTATAGCGCGCGCTGTAGCCAAAAATCCATTTCCAGTCATCGATGATTTCCGAGAACGTTCCGTTTTTCCATCGCTCCGACAGAATGCGGAGAGACTCGAAGGGAGCGTCTTTACTTTTCTCTTTGGATTCTTCCTGCATGCGCGTCTCCTCTCTTTTTCCCGTCTGCGGTACGGATCATATCGTATTTCCTCAGCAGCTCGACACGTCCCGCACCCACTTCAATGCTCGATTTCTGTTCTTTTTCTCCCTGCCCCAGCCATTTCAGGATTCGCTGCACGTATGCAGCCGGGAGCAAAAACGGATACCTCGCCGCATAGAGATACTTGTTTTTCATATAGGAAGCTTCCGGAACCAGCGATTTCCAGATTCCCCCGGCTGTGTGCTTTTCCGCCCCGGTCTCTGCCGCATACAGGGTAATGTTTGCACTGTGGATCCGTCCCGCACTCGATTTTCCAAACGAACCGGCATCGAGAATATCGATCAGAAGCGCTTCGGAATCCGGGTGAAGCTTCTTTGCGGCACGGACTGCCCCACTTGCTTCATAGGAAAAGCCCAGATAGCGCTCGCCGATATCCAGCAGATTGATACAGAAACACGTCATGTGATACTCTTCGCACAGCTGCCAGAACATTTCCCAGTCTATTTTTCTTCCATATACACGAATCATCTGTACCATGTCACAGATCTGACGGATCCCGACACCGCCGTGAAGAAAGTGCTTGAAGCTGTGACAGAGAAGATAGAAAAGATGATGCGTTTCTTCTAAGGTAAAGATGCTCTGCCCCTGCACTTCCACTTTGGATGGATGCGCAAAAACATCGGAAAATGCACGATTCAGATAACCATAGGCAGAGGATTCTGTGCTGAACAGCCTGGTATGTATTTCATAGAAGACCCCTGTTTTCGGATGAATGTAGCCCATCTCTTCCGGGGTATCACCATCTTTGGCACCATTTGGCATTGCGGTTTCTTTGTCCCGCACAAAGCCCTTCCTCATAAAACAGGCATCTACTGTTGCAAAATCCTTTGCCGAAATCAGAAGATCCTCATCCCCGGACGGGCGCAGATCCGGCTTCGGATAGAGACTTCTGCACACAATTCCTTTCATCACCAGCGGCTGCACGCCCAGATGCTCCAGCTCCTTTTCATCGGAAAGAAACAGCGCTGTACGCGAAACCTGCTGCAAAACACTCTGCATTGCCTGCGTTTTTACCTGTCTGCGAAGCTCGTCCGGAAGTTCTGCAAATTCCGGTGTTTTGCCCACAACATCGTAGACCGCTGACAGCAGCGAATGCTGTGCCGCGAGGACAAACAGATGATTCCATTGTTTTTCTGTCAGCGCCTGAATTTCCGCCGGCGATGCTTTTTCTTCTGTCAAAAACGCACAAATCACCGCAAGGAATGCGGTTTCTGTTTCTGTAATCATCTTCTTTTCCTTTCATTTTCTCTGCACGCATCATTTTTCTTTTTATCCACACCGAATAACCGGGCATATCCATGCATCAGAATCGGGCGAAGCGGGATGATGCGAATCCAGACCCGTGCAAAAAACTCCCACCAGAACGTTCCCGGTACAAGTATTTTTCCTTTTCGCTCCACTTTTGTCACCCGTGCAAAGATCTGCTTCCGTTGCACATGATGCTCGATTTCCGTCTGTGCATCCCCGATTATGTCATAACCGTCTGCATGAACGCGGCAGATCCGATGCACGACAAACTGTCCGCCCGGCCGCTCGTAAAATACGATATCACCTTTCCGAAGTTCCCGCGCCGGCGCTCGGAAGAAAATACTGTCGCGTCCATGAATCAGAAACGGCGCCATGCTGCTCCCGGAAATCACCATACGCACTTCTCTGCCCTGCTCTACAAGTTCTTTCAGCATTCCGACATAGGCACGTGTATCCATCATTTTCATGCATGTTTCTCCCTTTTCTGAATCATGTTTTTGTGCAGTGCAGCTGCATATGTTTCACTTTCGAACGAACCGGTCCCGATCTCCTGCTCCAGCGTTTTCACCGCATCTTCTGAAATGTCGCACGCCAGATGATACACCGGAACTTTTCCAGCAAGCTGTTCGAGAAGGTCGAGACTGTGCACCAGTCCCTCCCTGTCCCAGCGGTTCATGGTGATCTGTCCGTACAGACTCGTAAATGCCTCTGCCGGACGCAGCCGCCACGCCTGATTCGTCTTTGCCTGGCTCAGCATTACAATGCATCCGACCGGGAGCTTTTTGTTTTCGCAGACTCCTGATGTTCCGCAGACCGGCCAGCCGTTTGCTGTCCACGCTGTGCCGTCATATTCCAGCAATGCCTTATCCCCATTTACGGTACGGCTTTCCCGGTACTGTTCCCAGAGTCCCGCCTGCGTGGTTTTGCCCGTTCCCGATGGTGCAGAAAAGAGCATTGCTTTCCCCTGATACTCCGTGTATGCACAGTGCAGAATCAGGCACGGCTGCTCTGCCAGACGGCGCTCCAGGGCAAGGAGGGAAAGAAAAACAACTTCATACTTTTCAACTTCTGCCAGATACCACCTGCCGACGAAAACCTCCGCACGATTTTGCGCAGTCTCACGGTAGAATGCATAAGGACGCGCTTCTCCTTTCACACCGATCCGGCGGCTCTCCAATCCTTCTTTTGTATGAAACACCTGCAGATCGACCCGATCCACAATCAGCTCTCCCTCCGCTTCCGGCAATATGTCGACAGCCGTAATGATATATGTATAATCCGCAGAATCCGTTTTCACCAAAAATTTTTCCATATCCACCGGAAGTACCAGCTCTTCCGGAAACTTCAGCCGGAAGGAAAAACTCCCTGTCTGAAATGTTTTTTCCATCAAAAACTCCTCTTTCTCCCCATGATCTTCCCTTCTCTCCGCAACGTATCACGATCCCTTTTTCCGCATTTATGATAACAAAAAAAAGAGACTCCGTCAATCTTCGGAGCCTTTTTGTAATTAAATACGTAATTTATTTTGACTGGTCTGCAGCGTTTTATAGCCATGCCGGAAATACAGGATCTCCGCCGCACCGGTAATTGTCCACGAAAAGATATACAGCAGATACAGTGACGTAATGGTATGGAAATACGCGAAAATCGTGTACACCCAGATCACACGGAACACACAGGAACCGAGAATAATGATAAAAATATTCTTCCGCAGCGAGTCTTCATCGTTGTATTGCAGAATGGAAATCTGCTGATTGCGTTGATATACTCCTGGGAGACTTCGCGGTTTGGAATGGATACGTTTTCTTTTTCGTTATCGTATGTCAGATCTTTCTCCAAATCGTCTCGGACGGCTCACGCACAGATACCGCTGGAGTGTCCGCACACAGCGATTTGTTTTTCGTTTTTGAGCAGATTACATTCCCATCTTTTTCCAGTTTTTACTTGACTTTTCCTAGTTCTTCTTTTATAATCTTTTTGTAATGATAAATGTAATTTATTTCTGCAAACATTCTACATATTTTTCTTGCTGACTGCAGAAATACTTTCTGCCTGAAAAGGCACAGCATTTTGCAAGAGGGGAGTTTGTGATGGAACCGATTGCTTCTCCGACCCGGTCAGATTTGTTACAAAAGATAAATGAAAAAAAATATCGTGTCAATTCCGATTATCTACTGCGTGAAATTGCAGGGGAATATGCGATTATTCCCGTTGGGACTGCCTGTCAGATTTCGAATGCAGTGATGGTTCCAAACGATACCGCCGCATTTCTCTGGAATGCTTTTCAGCAGCCACGTACCATTTCGGAAGTCGTTGCACAGGCGTTAGAGGAATATGCGGCTGCGGAAGATACGATTCAAAATTCTGCTTTAAATTTTGTGCATGATACTTTAAGGTATGCATTATTAGAGGAGGTTATATCGTTATGAAGAAAGAGTGGATGGAACCTGTTGTTGAGGTTCAGGAATTTGCTGCAAATGAATATGTGGCGGCCTGCGGGGATAGCGGGAAAGTTTATAAATTTGTCTGCGATGCTGGACAATACGGTCATAATTATAATGTTTATTATTATGATGGATCTGGGCAAAAAAAATATATCGCAAAAGAAGGCTCATGGGGAGGCTGGGGCTCTCAAGCTCAATTTTCTGGATATCATCCTTGTAACAAGACTCATGAAGCGGAATCTGATAGTGGATTTATCAGTGGTTTTATAGATGACCAGTCTACCCGCGATGATGAAGCAACCCCCGTTGTCATCTGGACCGAAAATGGTACAAACGTTCATTGTACTACCAGATTAGACATCAATACTTGGGAAACCGCCAAATCCTGATTTTTCCACTAAATAATAATTTTTCAAACCACAGCAAAAGGATCGAACCCACTCGTTTCGATCCTTTACTATACCTATTAATAATTGGTTCATCAAACCACTTTTTTCGGAGGAACCTTTATGAACTACATGAACGACGCTTCCACCTTCGAGCGTTCTTTTCTCCAGAAAGCGCGCCAGCAGCACATTCCTATTACCGGCGCGCTTGAACTTCTGCCACTCTGCAATATGAACTGCGACATGTGTTATGTCCGTCTGTCCCGTTCAGAAATGGAATGTCAGGGACAACTCCGCACAGTTGATGAATGGATTCTGCTTGCACAGCAGATGCAAAAAGCCGGTACACTTTTTCTTCTTCTGACCGGCGGTGAACCACTTCTCTTTCCTGATTTCAAAACACTATATCTTGAGCTTCGAAACATGGGCATGATTCTTACCATCAACACCAATGGAACCCTGCTGGGCGAATCCTGGGCTGATTTTTTTGCTGAGTACAGGCCGCGCCGCATTAACATCACGCTCTACGGTGCCGATGCCGCTTCCTATAACCGTCTCTGCCATTACCCCCAGGGCTTTGATCAGACCGTCCGCGCCATCCGTCTGCTCCGCGAACGAAACGTTGATGTCAAAATCAGCTGTAGCGTCACTAAAAAGAACGCGCATGATTTTCCAAAAATCTTTGTTCTCGGAGAAAAGCTTGGAGTCCCCGTTCATGCCGATCACTATATGATGCCCGCCGTCCGGGAACGCTCCCTTCCTTTTGATGCTCAGGTCCGCCTGAACCCGGAAGACGCCGCTGCGCTTGCCCTGCAGACACTGAAACTGCAGCTGACCAGCGATATTTTCCGGCAGTACGTTCATGAATCCATCCACCGCGTCAACAATCCGTCTTTTCCACGGGGCAATGGTCATATCTCCTGTCTTGCCGGAAACTGCTCCTTCTTCATCAACTGGCAGGGCTTTCTTTTCCCCTGTGTGATGTTATCCGAAATCTCCGCCCCTGTTTTTGATCTTGGATTTATTTCCGCCTGGGAAAAAGTTTCCGCCGCTGCACAGAAGATTTCCCTAAGTTCCCAATGCTGTCAATGCCGTTTGCAACCGATATGCCGCACCTGCGTCGCAGCCGCGTTTTTAGAAACCAGTTCTTATCGGGGAATGCCTGGTTATCTCTGCCGCTATTCCGAGCATTACTATCACCTGCTGCTGGCAGAAGAAGCTTCTTTTTCCTCCATCGCCTTATAGTCTTTACATATGCTGAAAACGCCGGACAGATTTTTCTCTGCCAGCACATCCTGCACACGCGGCTCCCATGCGGCAACCTCTTCCTTCGCAGAACGGAACGTACTGTCCGCGCCGAAGTACAACACGGCCTCATCTGCCTCTTCGATCACCAGAGTATGACCCATGGTATACACACGGCCGCCCATTGCTTTTGCCGACAGGCACATGGCAAATTCCAGGGCATTTTTTCCGAGGTTTCCGCTCAGATAAATCGTGTGATCGTTGACCTTTCCTGTACGGTCAAAATATTTTGCACGGTTCAGCATCACCTCAACCGACACTTTTCCCTTCGGTGCACGAAGATGCAGCACCATACAGTCCGCCGGTCTGGAAATGAAGCAGGTTCGGCAGATTTCCAGCGATCATCGCACCAAGCCGTCCATTCTGTCACCAAAAGAGGGAGGCAGACGATTCCACCTCCCTCTTCGTTTTTCAATTTCTATCTAATACTTAATACTCGACGTTCTCTTCATTTCCTTCTTTTCTGACCGTCAGAATCTCTGTCTCACGTCCTGTCAGCGCGCGGCTTCTTTCGCCCGGCTGCTGTCCGCCGATGGAGATTTCATACTCGCCCGGCCGTACGACACATCCGCCGTCCTCTGTGATAACAGCAAAATCTCTTGCATGCAGTGTCACGGAAACCTCTTTTTCTTCTCCTGCCTGCAGTTCCACGCACGCGATGCCTTTTAACTGGAAGCCTGGCTCACCCGGCTGTGCGTTTTTGTATTTCACATAAACCTCTACGCTCTCATGCAGCGGATATGCACTCTCATTCTTCACCTTCGTGCACACGGTCACATCGTCGAGCACCGCGCTCGTCTCCTGCTCCGTTTTTGCGCCGCTGTAGGAAATTGTTCCATACGTCAGTCCATATCCAAATGGATACAGAATATTTTTATCAGTATAGCGGTAGGTTCGTCCTGCCATGCTGTAATCGGTGAACTCCGGCAGATTTTCTGTTCCCTGATAGAAAGTCACCGGCAGTTTTCCGTTCGGTGCATAATCGCCGAACAGCGCCTCTGCCACGGCTTTTCCGCCGCGCGCACCCGGATACCAGCTGTCAAGAATAGCCGGTACATGCTCCTCGGCCCAGGACAGGTCGATGGCACTTCCTGCCGAGAGAACGAGGACTACCGGTTTTCCAACCGCTGTGATTGTCTCAAGCAGTTCCTCCTGTAAGCCCGGCAGATTGAGGCCCAGCTTATCGCCGCTCGCGTATTCGTTTCCGGCATCGCCTTCCTCGCCCTCAACAGTTGCATCAAGTCCAAGGCACAGAACGACAACGTCTGCGTGCTCAGCGGCAATGACAGCCTCTTTGAAACGGTCTTTGTCCTCGCCGAGTCCTTCGACTTTATTTTTATACAGATGACAGCCCTCTGCGTATGTCACTCTCACATCATCACCGACATACTGCTGAATTCCTTCCAGCGGTGTGATGTATCTGGACGATGTTCCCTGATAGTTTCCAACCAGCGCTGCTCTCGAGTTCGCGTTCGGTCCGATCACGGCGATACTGCGGATCTTCTTCACATCGAGCGGCAGCATATTGTTTTCATTTTTCAGCAGAACCATACTTCTTCTCGCTGCCTCGACGGACAGATCAACATGCTCCTTGCACTCGACTAGATCGTAGGACAGATCTTCGTACGGTGACGGATAGTCTTTCATCATACCGAGGCGGATGCGGATTTCCATCAGGCGCTCAACTGCCGCGGTGATTGCCTCTTCGGATACCAGGCCATCCTCGTATGCTTTCGGCAGATGCAGGAAAGCAACGCCGCAGTTCAGGTCACAGCCGTTGTTGACAGCACGCGCTGCGGACTCCTCTACATTTTTGGTCACTCTGTGGTGCTCATGGAAATCTATGATTGCCCAGCAGTCGGAGACAACATGGCCTTCAAAGCCGAACTCATCGCGCAGGATGTCCTTTAACAATGTCTTGCTTCCGCATGCCGGTTCACCGTTGACACGGTTATACGCACCCATGACTGCCTCGACTTTTGCATCCTTGACACAGCGTTTGAAGGCATACAGATAGGTGTCATACAGATCATGTTTGCTGACTCTTGCGTCAAACTCATGGCGGATCGCCTCTGGGCCGCTGTGGACGGCGAAATGTTTGGCACACGCCGCTGCCTTCGGGTGATCCGGGTCAGGTCCCTGTAATCCGCGGATGTAGGCGCATCCGAGCTCACCGGTCAGATACGGGTCCTCACCATATGTCTCATGGCCGCGGCCCCATCTCGGATCACGGAAAATGTTGACGTTCGGTGCCCAGAAGGTCAGGCCTTTGTAGATGCCGCGGTCGCCTTTTCTCGAAAACTCGTTGAATTTTGCACGTCCCTCGGTAGAAACAACATCACCGATCTCCTGCAGCAGCTCTTTATCAAACGTTGCTGCAAGGCCAATAGCCTGCGGAAATACCGTTGCCACACCAGCTCTTGCCACGCCGTGCAGCGCTTCATTCCACCAGTTGTATGCCGGAATGCCAAGACGCTCGATCGCCGGTGACTGATAGACCATCTGGCTCATTTTTTCTTCCAGCGTCATCTGGGAAACCAGCTGTTTTGCATACTCTCTCGTCTCTTTACTCATAGGTAAAATCCTCCCGAAATTTGTTGCCTCTATTGTATCGCCACGTTTCCCGTTCGGCTAGTCAAGTATTGCTCTTTGCTTCTCATTTTATGCGATTTTTGCGAATGACACAGGGGAACATACGAGGAAATCGTGTATGCGTAACCATCCGATATACACGCAGAAACTCCCGGCAGAATTTCTCGTATAAGATCTTCCGTCGGGAGTTTCCCTTATCTATTCCTGTGAAATTTTATTTCTGATACTCTTCCTCGATATTTTTTACCGCACGGAGCTTGTTCGCGTATTCCAGAATCTCTTCTTTGGAATATTTCTGTTTCCGGCACCAGGTGAGGATTTCTTCTTTTACTTCCTCCGGCATCTTATTGTTCATGCGCAGACAGTCACAGAAGGTTCTCTTCGGAGAATAATATTTGTAGGAACCAAACTCTGTCTTTTTCTCACAGATTTCGCCCGGGACATCGGCATTCTGGAAATAAAAACGTCTGATTTCAAAATTTTCCAGATCCATTTTTTTTCGGTCTGTCCGTGCTGTTGCAACTGCAATCGTAGCCGGCTCTTCTTTCAGCATTCCGGCAAGCCATGCAGCACTGTCCATGCAGATGACTGCGCGTGGGTTTACTTTCGCAATTTCAATATATTGATAGTCTTCCGGTTTTTCATAACCACAGTCCTTGCACCAGTACCAGCCGCGTGCAAATCGTTCCAGACTTCCTTCCTCTTCCATTTCTGCCAGCTGCAGTACGGTCACCTGATGATCTCTGAGGTCTGCGAAGCTCATATATCCATGATGTTCTTTAAATAACGTCGTGATCTTCTGGTATGTTTTAAAAAGCATATTTTCTTTCCCCTTTCAGGATGTGATACATCTTTTTTCATCTATAGGCGTTTGCACATATAATATTCCAATTTTCATGGAATGGCAAGCACTAATTTGCAAAAACCATGTTTTTTCTCTGTTTTTTTCTTATTAGCTGCTGCTAACATATTTCTCTTTTCATCACTTATAAGTATACCTTTTTTACCTGAAATATGCAACCTGCTGATCCGCTTTTTCTGTTCTCATACCAGCAGAAAAAGACCGGATTTTTTACTTCTCATCCGGTCTTTTTCTCTTTCATTCTATCTTTTAACGTTTACCGTAAAACCTTTTTCACTCTGCCGCTTTCTGTGCACAGACATTCAGGTTCCAGGAAGCGGAACATTTCCGCATGATTCCAATCAGCTCTTCGGAGCCCAGCGCATAGCCGACACGAAGGCCTGCCATCGCATAATATTTGGAAAAGGTGCGGAGAACCAGAATCGGTTTTTCCGGATGCGCTTTCATATAATCGACCATACTACAGCAGTCCGGCTCGGTGGCAAATTCCATGTATGCCTCATCCATCACCAACAGAACGTCCTCCGGAAGGGTATCTGCGAATGCTTCCAGCTCCCCGATCGGCACATACGTTCCGGTCGGGTTATTCGGATTGCAGATCACCACGATTTTTGTTTTTTCACCGATTTTTTCTTTCATGGCAGGGAGATTAAATTTCTGCTCCTCGGTTACCGGTACGGAGACCGGCACACCGCCATTTAAATACGCCATGTCGGCAAATGCCCCGTAGGTCGGCGCGGAAAACAGCACCTCATCTCCATCGTCCAGAAAGGTCAGTCCGATCATATCGATCATCGCACTCGATCCGGCTCCTGTCAGTACATTTTCTGCTTTTAATCCGTACTGCTCCGCTACCTTCTGTTTCAGCAGTACTGCTGCAAAATCAGGATAAAAATGGCTACCTGCCATAGAGTCCTCCAGCGCCGCCTCCTCCCCGGAAACTGTGATTTTTGTTTCATCCATACATTCCAGCCAGCATCTGCAGCAGTGCGTCTCGCTGTAGGTTGTCACCGGAGAGGCCTGTACCTCACAGATCTTCATAGTGTAAGGACAGCGGCTCATAAATGCGCAGCCCTTCGGAAGCTTTAAGAGGTCCGGCGGTGTTCCCGGAATCGGAACGAGCGGTTCGTCGTTATCCTTTGCCGAATTGTTGATACTGTTCAGAAGACCTTTCGTGTACGGATGATGCGGTTCGTAGAAAATCTCATCGACGGTTCCCTCTTCTACGATCTGTCCTGCGTACATAATGGCAATCCGGTCACACATAGAAGCGACAACGCCGAGGTCGTGGGTAATCATAATAACGGAGGTTCCTTTTTCCTTCGTCAGCTTTTTCAAAAGCTCCAGAATCTGTGCCTGTACGGTCACATCCAGTGCGGTTGTCGGCTCATCTGCGATAATCAGCTTCGGATCACACGCCAGAGCCGTCGCAATGATGATTCTCTGCCTCATACCGCCGGAAAATTCGAACGGATACTGATCGAGCCGCTTTTCCGGACTTGGAATTCCGACCTGCCGCATCAGCTCAATGGCTTTCGCTTCCGCCTCTTTTTTGGAGCAATTCTGATGCTTTCGAATTCCCTCTGTCATCTGAATTCCGATTTTCAGGATCGGATTCAGAAATGTCATCGGATCCTGGAAAATCATGCCGATGCAGTTTCCGCGGATCTGCTGCATTTTCTTTTCATAAGCCCGTTTTTCTTTCCGGTCCTTCGTGTGCGGCGGAGAAATGTTTTCTCCGTCGAAAAAGATCTCTCCTTCTTCCACTCTGCCGTTCGATGCCAGAAGCCCCATCAGGGTCAGCATGCCGACACTTTTTCCGGAACCGGACTCGCCGACAATACCAAGTACCTCGCCCTCTTCCAGATGGTAGGAAACATCGCGGACTGCGCTGACGGTTCCCTGCTGCGTTTCAAATTTTGTTGTGAGATGGCTGATTTCGAGTAAACTCATACGCTTCACCCCCTGGTTTTCTTTGGATTAAAGGCATCGCCGATTCCCTCGCCGAGGAAGTTCAGGGAGAAAATGGTGATACAAATGCAGATGGTCGGCAAAAGCAGCTGTCCCGGGTGCATGGTAAGCACCTGACGGGCATCCTGTGCCATGGAACCCCAGCTTGCCATCGGAGCAGAAATGCCGATTCCGATGAAGCTTAAGAAGGCTTCCGTAAAAATGGCATTCGGAACAAGGAAGGTAATCTGTACAATGATCGGTCCGATGGCATTGATCAAAAGGTGACGGAAGAGAATTCTCGCATCACTTGCTCCGATGACGAGTGCTGCCATGGAAAACTCCTGCTCCTTTAAGGCAATCAGCTGGCCTCTTACCTGACGAGCCATGCCGATCCAGCCCGGAATGCAGATACCGCAATAGAGAGAAGTCCGATGCTTAGCGTGTACGGAAATCCTCTTGCGATCAGTGTATTAACAGAAACGTTCTTTTTATAGGAAATGCCGAGATCTCCGTGCATCAGATTTTCCATGTAAAGAATATACTGTTTCCACATGGGTTCATCCAGTCCGTAGGTCGATTCGAGCTGTGCAATCGCGCTCTGGGAAAGATTATCCGCCTCGAACGGGCTGCCCGGCATAATCCGAATCAGGAAAAAGGTAATGGTGATCAGTGCCCAGATCGTCACCACTCCGATGAATAAACGTTTTATGATGTATCTTACCATGCAGCATTCCTCCCGTTCCGGCTTTTTTAGCTCAGAAGAGGCAGCCGAACGATCTGTTCTGGCTGCCTCTTTGCACCTTTTTACTGTCTTTTGTTTTTATAATGCTTCCTCGCCGCGCTGGCCGGTACGAACCCGGATGACATCTGCCACTTTCTCGACAAAAATCTTTCCGTCTCCGATATTTCCGGTACACAGCTTCTTTTCCAGGAAGCCTTTTAATACTTCAATTGTCTTATCGTCACCGACGGTCTCGAATTTGCATTTCATCAGTACATTCGGCCCGCTCATGGTTCCACGGTACATCACCCGGTAACCCTTCTGGTTTCCATATCCGGTGATATCCGTTTCCATCACGCCGTACACGGCACACGATTCCATGATGTCGATGACATCCTCCCGGTTCGCGGGTTTGACAATAACTGTCAGCTTTTTCATATCCGCACCACCTTTTTATTGATCCTTTTTCATCGATTCTTTTTATTTGTCATTGTGGAAGTGGAAGTTTGCATAAGCGCTGCATCCGTGCTCGTGCATATCCAGTCCGTCGATCTCTTCTTTCTCGGTTACGCGAAGTCCGATGGTCTTTTTCAGGACGAAGAACAGGATGAACGCCAGGATCAGGTATATGCCGCAACTGCTACAAAACCGATCAGCTGGGTGATAAAGCTGCATCCCTCGCCGAAAATACCGGTAAATAGGGTTCCGAGTGCTCCACAGACACCGTGTACACTGATTGCACCAACCGGGTCATCGATTTTTACGACTTTATCAAAGAATTCAACTGCAAATACAACGACAACACCTGCAACTGCTCCAATGAACAGTGCCTCGTAATCATTGACTACATCACAGCTTGCTGTGATAGCTACCAGTCCGGCCAGTGCGCCGTTCATTGTCATACTGATATCCGGTTTTCCATAACGTACCCAGGTAACAATCAGGGTAACAAGTGTTGCTGCTGCTGCTGCGAGGTTTGTGATCATGGCAATGTCGCCAAGGTTATAGGTTGCTGCTGTGGTCGATCCACAGTTAAATCCGAACCAGCAGAACCAGAGGATAAAGACACCAAGTGCTCCAAGCGGAAGGTTATGACCAGGAATAGCAACCGGTTTTCCCTCTTTTGTGTATTTTCCGATACGAGGTCCGACCATTTTTGCACCGGCAAGGGCACACAGACCGCCGACCATATGAACTGCCGTAGATCCTGCAAAATCATGGAACCCGATCTGGCTTAACCAGCCGCCGCCCCAGATCCAGTGTCCGGTGATCGGATAAATGAAAACGCTGATGGCTGCGGAGTAAATCAAATAAGAGATGAATTTGGTTCTCTCTGCCATAGCACCTGATACAATCGTGGCCGATGTTGCACAGAACACAGTCTGGAAAATCATAAATACGCCGATCGGCAGTCCGTTGAACATGCCATCTGCATCTGCCAGCGATTTCGGATGAAAGAAACCTGCTGTTCCGATAAAGGCATTGCTTCCTCCGAACATCAGCGCAAATCCGATGATAAAGAAGAAAATAGAGCCGAGCACGAAATCCATCATGTTCTTCATCAGAATGTTTCCGGAGTTTTTCGCTCTTGTAAATCCTGTCTCCACCATGGCAAATCCGGCCTGCATAAAATACACCAGAAAGGCTCCGACCATGGTCCATACGATATTGAGTAATACCTGTGTGTTTTCCATAATAAGTTCCTCCTCATTCTCATCTCTTACCTGTTCCCGTCTGCAGATCTTCTGAAACGGTAACTTTAAGATTTTTTAAAGTGCCTGTTCGCCGTGCTCACCCGTTCGGATCCGCACTGCATCTTCGACATCGTAAACGAAAATTTTTCCATCGCCGTAGTTTCCGGTTGACAGGTTTTTTACAACAAAATCAACGATTTTCGGAACCTTGTCATCCTCCACAACGGTTTCCACTTTAACCTTCGGAAGCATTTTGGCCACGATTTCCGCTCCGCGGTACATCTGACGATATCCCTTCTGGTTTCCATATCCAAGGATATTCGTGATCATCATACCGTTTGCCTTCTGTTCCTCGAGGAGTAGCTCCAGATTTTCGAGACTCTCCGGACGAATTACAATTTCCAGCTTTTTCATGATTTTCCCTCCCTTTCCGAACCGGCTCCTGTACAGCTTCTGATTTTTCCGGCTGCGGATTTCTTTTTTATCCGCTTTCCCGGTTTTCTCTTCCATTCATTTACCGGCTCTGCTGCTTCTATATAGAAATCTGTTTTCTGACAGATTTTCTAACCTCTTCTTTCATGCCTGGACTGTTCCGCAGCTCTGCTGTTTTTACAGTTGTTTTTACAGTCGTTTTTTTGCAGCTGTTTTCACAATCCACTGTTTTTAATTAATCACACTCGTCGGCATTCCCTCCAGGTAAGACCGGAAGTTTTTCACCGCCAGATCGACTGCGCGGAGTCTTGCTGCCTTCGGCTGCCAGGCGATATGGGAAGTAATAAAGGTGTACGGCGACTGCATCAGCGGAATCTGATACTGCGGCGGCTCATTTGCGACAACATCGAGTCCTGCCATATAAACCTTTCTCGATTCCAGCGCCTCAAGAAGCGCCTCCTCATCGATGATGATTCCCCGCGCGGTGTTGATAATGATGACACCATCCTTCATTTTGGCAAATGCTTCACGGTTCAGCAGGTTTTCTGTTTCCTTCGTATGCGGACAGTGAATGGAGATCACATCCGACCGTTCGAAAATTTCTTCCATGCTGACCTGCTCGATGCCGTCATACTGCGGTCCCGTCTTTTTGTGACGGCTGTTTGCGATGACCTTCATGCCAAAGCCCTTTGCCATTCTTGCCGTCCAAAGACCGATTGCGCCAAGTCCGATGATTCCCATCGTTTTCTGGTAGAGCTCAATCTGCGGCACGAACAGTTGATTGTAGCTTGCCTGCGGATTCGTTTCTTTTTCTTTCCAGTACCCTGTTTTGGTGTAATCGCTCTGTACCGTCACGTTATGACAGATGTTCATGAGCAGTGCCATCGCATACTGGGCAATGGTGACATCACCGTAAATCGTATTCGTTATGGTCACGCCCCGGCGTCTTGTCATTTCCACATCGAAGTCTTCAAATCCATGTCCCAGCGTTGCGATATATTTCAGATTCGGATGCGCTTCAAAGAGCTTTTCGTTGATCACTCCTTTGTGGACCCAGATACCAAGTGCTGCGTCGGCGTTCCCGATCTGACTGCTGTAATCTTCGAAGGTGTACCTCTTTTTCTCCTGATGGATGATACGGAACTTTCCGATCTGTGGTACACTCTGCAGCATTTTGTTCCACTCTGCTTCTATTTCTTCGTACGTCAGATCGATGGTTCCCGGGTCTCCCTGAAAAACGACTACCTCATAGTTTTCTTCTTTCATACGCCTCGCCTCCTGTTGTACTTCTGTCTTTTTATGTTCCGATTTCAAGATGGATTTCCAGTATGCCGACAAGTTGATTCTTCTGTTTTTATTCTGTAAGAATTTCCTTTTCCTGTTGCCTTACAACGGATTTATTTTCCCATTTATGACCGAGATACCGGACAATGTAAAATCCTGCACGGACTACCCAGTCGAGGGTCTGTGCAATCCAGACACCAAGGAGTCCCACATGGAGGGAAACACCGATCAGATACGCCAGTGCAATTCGAACGAACCACATGGACAGGATGCTGACCGTCATCGTAAACTTGGCATCGCCGGCAGAACGCATCGTGTTCGGAAGGGTAAAGGCCAGCGGCCAGATCATCATACAGCAGATGCTGTGGTATCGGATCACGATCACTGCCATCCGGTAAGCGCCATCGGAAAGGTTATATGCTCCAGCGAACAGTGGTGCTGCTGCCAGAAGCAGGATATTCAGAATCCAAAGGAATGCGTAGGCTCCTGTGATCAGCTTCTTTGTATAGCTTCTCGCCTGCTTATAATCTCCCGCTCCGACACACTGGCCAACCACGGTTGTCATGGCAAGTCCCATCGCCGATCCCGGCATAAAAGCAAGCTGTTCCACGGTCATTGCACAGGCATTTGCTGCAATCGATGCGGTTCCGAATCCGGCAATCATGCTCTGGGTCAACAGCTTTCCGATCTGGAACATACTGTTTTCCAACGCCTGCGGAACACCGATGGAAAAGATCTTTTTCATCATCTCCTTATCCCATCCGACCAGGAACCATTTCGTACAGTGGATCTCGTATTTTTCCTGATGCAGCAGTACAAGAATCACAACACTGGCAAATGCTCTGGAAATCAGAGTGGAAAGTGCCACGCCTGCAACTCCCATGCCAAAGCCGAAAACAAAAATAGCATTTCCGATGATGTTCAGCGCATTCATCACGATGGAAGTAACCATTGAAATGTTTGAGTTTCCCATAACCCGGAAAAGCGCTGCCCCGGCATTGTAGATGCCAAGGAACGGGAACGAAAGCGATGTAATGAAGAAGTATTCCACCGCATAGGCCATAACCTGCTCTTCCACCGATCCGTAGACCACACGGAGAATCCAGCGGTTTCCGAAAAAGGAAATGCCGCAGATGACAAGTGCAATCAGTCCGCAGATCATCACGAGCTGTTCGGCTGCGTGGCACGCTGTTTTCTTATCCCCACTTCCGAGGAACTGGGCTCCGACAACGGAACCGCCGCTTGCCATCGATGTGAAAATCACGATCAGCAGTACACAGATCGTATTGACAAGTGAGATTCCGGAAACAGCCGTTTCACCGGCTCCGGATACCATCACCATGTCTGCCATACCGACGGTAACGGCCAGCACCTGTTCCACAATCAAGGGAACGATCAGCCGGACCAGACGCTTTCTGTCAAATAAAACGTTTGTGTTTTCCATCGGACTTTCTCCTTTCCGGTTTCTCATTTTCTCTGTCCTGTTTCTGACAAAATCAAATCTGGTTTTCAGAAGCAGTCCCTGATATCTTTGATAACAAAAAACGACCTGGAAGTCTTCCTTCCAGATCGCCCCGTTGCGAACTCTTTACTGACGTTTCTCCTTTGGATTGAAAAACGCGGCACGAAGCTTTCCCTTCGTACCGCGCCTTCGCGAATCCATTACTTATATGGAGTTTATCTTGAAAAACAGACAGATCATTTTCTGGTTTCCTGAGAGTGTTTTCCGGGAGAAATTTAAACCTGGGAGAAAGGGAAGAAATAAAAAAACGGAGAGATTCTTTTTTCAGAACCGCTCCGTTGCGTTGTCTTTATTTTGTTCCATTGCTCTGCTGTTTTTCAACATAGGCACATTCTAACGGAATTCCCGCTTTTTGTCAATCCTTAAATTTTTCGATGATTTCCGGTCTTTTGCGTCAGTTCTGTCAATTTTATACAATTTTGCCGATATTTTTTCAGTCATTTCTGAACATTTTTCTCATGAACCTTTGAAATTTCTTTGTTTTCTTTTAAAATCGCGGAAAAACTCCGGCAAAATTCTGTGAAAATTCAGAGCGAACACCAGACTTTGCTTTCATCAAATATCCGCCACCTGTCCGGCGCCTGTTTGAAAAAGACTCCGGTATGTCAGATCCAGTCAAAATCTCCGCCGGTAATCGCAAGACTTAAGAGTGCATCCATCTTTTCCACTTCCTCTTCGCCCTCAATTCTTTGCAGCAGCACTGCGGTATCCAGCACATCCTCCAAAGATTCGCCAGGTCCGATCTCATAATCCACCTCTGCCTCGCAGTCCGGGCATGGGATTTTTTCCATCGTCTGAAGGGATAAAAAGCGGTTGCCGCATTTCTTGCATTCATAATAACCACATGTTTTGGTTCCGTCTGGTACGTAATACATAGATTCTTATCCTCCTATCCATTTTCCGTTTCTTATTCTACCATACTTACCTTGCCAAAACCAGACATCTGAAAAAGAATCGTTTTTGCAAAAAACAACTCGTAAACACATGCGTACAAGTATTACACTGATTCTTGAAAGAAAAAGGACGCTGTATGCTCTCGTTTCTTTCGGGGCTGTAGCGTCTTTTCTGCTTTCACGGCTCGCGCAGACCGCAGGGCAGTCAAACAGATTTTTCAGCAGACATAGTTTAAGCCCGATCGATTCTTTTTTCTCTCGACCGGGCTTTTAATGAATTTCCAGTAATTTCATTTTATACACCTGCTGCTTTCATTGATTTCGGGGTATTTCGTTATGTTCCTTTTGGACCGTACCTCCTGGATTTTTATTTTTTATTTTTTCCCTATGGGCCTCTGCCTTTCATTGGAATCATCTCCTTTAGGTTCTATATGTAAACTCTTCAGAGATTTTTTTGATGTTCAGATTAACTATGCCATTGGACTGTACCTCTTACTTTCTTAGATTTCGTTTTGATGTTTCTTTTTCGTCTTGATGTTTCTTTCTTGTTTTTATTTTTGTTCTCTTTTCTTTTGTTGATCTTATATTAACTCATCTTCTCTATTTTGTCAATACTTTCTTTTAATTTATTTTGTATTTTATTATTTTCAGAATATTATGACATCAAAATTGAAAGATCAGAAACCTGATGCAGTCTCACTTACAAAGAGGCGGCCGCAGGCTTTCGCAAAATTCAACCCCCGGCTTTTTTTGACCCACCGCAGGGCGATCCTGCTCCCTCCGGAACTCCACAGAATCTTCTTTCCAAAAGAGGAGAACGAAAGACTCCGCTGTCTTTGCCTTTCGCAAAGTCCAGCGGAGCATTTTTCCCATATTCTTTCTTCTCTTCTTAATTTCTTATTTGCAGAGTTCTTCGGCCAGTGCCTCGATCTCTTTTACGTTCTCTTCCTTCACAGCGGACATTACTTTTACATTATTCTCTGTCCAGGTGATATTTTTGCTCTTCTCAAACATACCTTTCATCACTTTCGCTGCGGTCGGTGCCCAGCTTCCGTTTTCGATCAGACCGATGGTGCGGTTCTGGAAGCTGCGCTCTGTCAGACGGTTGATGAAATCCTGCATGAACGGGTAAATGCCTGCATTGTAGGTCAGGGTTGCGAGAACCAGCTTACTGTAACGGAAAGCATCCGCTACGGCAGCAGACATATCGTCTCTTGCCAGATCGTAAACAACGACCTTCGGGCATCCTTTTTCTTTCAGCTTATCTGCAAGCAATTCGGCAGCTTTTTTTGTATTGCCGTAAACAGAAGTATAGGCAACCACAACACCTTCTTCTTCCGGGCGGTAGGAAGACCAGATATCGTATTTTTCAATGTAGTGGCCAAGATTTTCCGTCAGAACCGGACCGTGCAGGGAACAGATTTTCCGGATGTCCAGCGTACCTGCTACTTTCAGGAGCTTCTGTACCTGCAAACCGTATTTTCCGACAATACCGATAAAATAACGGCGTGCTTCGTCATCCCATGGTTCCTCGCGGTCGAGTGCACCGAATTTTCCAAAACCGTCTGCTGCGAACAGAACCTTGTCCGTGCTGTCGTATGTAACCATAACCTCCGGCCAGTGTACCATCGGAGCGAACACGAAGGTCAGAACGTGTTTTCCGAGCGTAAGGGACTCACCGTCCTTTACTTCCAGTTTCCTTCCGGCGAGATCCATCTTTGGGAAAAAGTTTTTCATCATGGCAAAGGTTTTTGTGTTTGCAACAACGGTTGCTTCCGGATATGCTTTTACGAAGTTTTCAATATTCGCAGAGTGATCCGGCTCCATATGCTGTACGATCAGGTAATCCGGTTTTCTGCCATCCAGTGCTTTCGCAACATTTGCCAGCCATTCATCCGCAAAGTTTGCATCTACGGTATCCATAACTGCCGTTTTTTCATCGAGAATTACGTAAGAATTATATGCCATGCCGTTCGGCACTTTGTACTGACCTTCAAACAGGTCTACCTGATGATCGTTGACTCCCGCGTAGATAATATCCTCTGTAATTTTCATAAAAATCCATATCCTTTCCATCTTGTTTTTTCCTGCCCGGAACCTGCTCCGAACCGTATATTTTTATATTATCCTATGATGGAGGAAAAAGCAAGGAAAAAGCAAGGAAAAATAGTAAAGATTACTATTTTTACTTGCTTTTCTCCGTTCACACACACGATATCCCTTTTCCACAGCTTGCAAATCATCACAATACTTCTATTTTACAGGCATGTTCTTTTGTTTCTTTATCATAACTGATTCCAACCGCCAGTCGCAAAAGCAAGTGCAGAAAGATTCCGAGCGTACATGCTGATACTATGAGTATAGTCTTTTTCTGTGGGAGGCGCAAGAATGGAATCCCGTTTCTCACTTCTTATTTATTTTCCGGGAAAACAATCTCTTTCTCTGGTACGCCTTCTGATTTGATGACGTAGCCGTCAACATCATCAAAATGAATCTTGTACTGATATTCGCTTTCACGTCCCTCTTTTGCGTCATCGGCATCAGCGTAATAGGTAAGGCGAATTTCGAAAGTATTTTTGTTTCCTTCGCGCCAGGACTCATCGCCGATCAGCCAGTCGTTTTCGAGGTTTTTGTTTCTTTTCAGCAGCACCTCGGCGTACTGCTGTGCGCCCCTCCAGATTCCTGTGTTTTTGTACCGGTTCTGCATGGTGTTCTGATACTGCCACAGTGTTACAAACATGATCGTCGCCATAATTGCCGTGAAAAGAACGGTTTTGTATTTCTTTTCTTTTTTCTGTCTCTGCCGGCGGATACATCGAATGGTTCCGATCATCATCATTACCAGAACAAACAGATACCACAGGGTCCAGAAGATCTGCTCTTTTCGTTCCAGACCGCCGGGAATGAATTCTGCCAGCTGATCGCCCCAGACGAAATTTACCAGGGATGCCAGAATGCCGATAGACAGAATGGATGCTGCCCCATAGACTTTCCGGCTTTCTTCATCATCGAGGTTCTGGAAAAAATACCACAGCGATACAAACGCTGCTGCCACCAGACCGCCTAGAATCAGGCCGCCGCCCACGTTTACGATCTTTGCCGCCCACGCTGCCGCTGCCACACCGATCACCAGAAATCCCGCGATCACGTTTGCGTTCCGGTCCTGTTTTTTCTGCTGCCTTGAAATGTCACCTGCGTTCTGCAGCATTTCGGCCACCTCCTTCTGAGTATACTGAATTTCCGGCGCCGCCTCTTCCTTCGCCTTCTCCTGCCGTTCGGAGCGCATCAGTTCCAGCACAGAAATCCCAAGTGCCTGAGCCAGCGGCTCAATCGTCTGGATATCGGGAAAGCCAAGTCCCCGCTCCCACCGGCTGACGGCTTTATCCGTCACATGAATCTTTTCCGCAAGCTCTGCCTGCGTCATCTTTTTCTCTTTTCGCATTCCGGCAATAAACCGCCCGAACTCTTTCGCTTCCACGTCGTGTCCCTTCCTCCTGCTGTTCCCGCACCGTCTCATGTTGCCCAGCGGAGCGTTTTTACAGTCTCAGAATAGGCGAAAATAGGCTGTTTTGTCAATCTACGAATCCTTTACCTGCGTTTTTATGCCAAAAAATCCCCGATTCAGCACAAAAGTGCCAAATCGGAGATCTTGTATTTTCCTGTATTTACAGCCCGATCATATTTGCAAACAATACGATCAGCGGAATGGCAATGATGGTTCTCTCCAGAAAGATCACCAGCAGTTTCCAGAAATTCAACGGAATTTCACTTATAAATGCCGGGGCGGGAACTTTTTGTTAAAAATATCGGAATCTGCCGAATTCTGCGATTCCCCCTGTTTCTTTCGTTGCATAGGCAAACAGTCCCACTCTGCATCCTGTGAAATGATCCATTTTGAAATAGAGCTGATGCCATGGTCCGATCTGTTTCCATTTTTCATCGCTCCAGTATAAAAACCGGACTTTATCGTGCTGGTTCTGGAAATCCGCTTCCATCCGGATTCTTATTTTCGATGATTCAACCGCCACTGCTTCCCATTCGATTTCTTCACTGTTGCCCTGATTTCCTTCCGGGCCGTCATTTTCCGCTTCGAGAGATCTCATAACCAGAAGCATCTGTCCATCACGCTTTGTAACGGCCGCCATGCCGTAACATCCCTGTAATGCACACATTCCTGCATAATCTCCGTCCTTTATTCCTTCCGCGTCAACGGTTACTTCTGTTATGCACACCGGAAACTTCATTCTCTGGGTGATCGTATTGACTGCCTGCGTGACATTTTTGCACTGCTTTCTGCAGACCATTCTAAGGCATCCTTTTTCTGCATCATTCTCAATCCAGGAAAGTTCCGGTTCGTGGTTGAACTGCCAGCAGCTCTTCCATCCAAACGTTCCAAACAGCCGTTTCTGTTCCGGATTCCATTCCGAAAAATCATCACTCTCCACAAGCGGATGATATTGTGCATCCGGTCTTGTACTTTGTGTTTCCACCTCACAGAGTGCCCTTCCCGAATCACCCAATACCGGATAATTTTCTTTTATGATCTGCTCTTTTTGTTCGCCCGGCGCCGGCATACAGGTAACTCTGACATTTTTCTCCCATTTTACTGGCACAAGAACCGGGATTCTGCCGACGGCACCTCTGTCCTGAAAAAGCACGGCATACCATTTATGATCCGGCGTATCCACAATTCCTCCCTGTGCAACGCCCTGCCCACAATATCCCATGGTGTCACACAATACATCTCCGCCTTTAAATTCTCCCGTGAGGCTGTCTGATACATAGCACGCCTGCGTCCGCATCCACCTGTCCGGAAGGGAATGAATCAGGAATAAATAATAAATTCCATCGATTTTATAAAAATGACTTCCTTCAAAACCAAGCCCCGGATTCCGACTGTCACTGACCAGAATCCGATCCAGTCCGCCTTCCTTTGGACCGCTCAGATCTTTTTTCAATTCCTGCAGACGAATATTTCTATTGCCGGAAACAATATAAACATGATCATCCTCAAACAAAAGTGAGCAGTCATGATAAAAGCCTTCTATGATGCGTTTTTCCCATGGTCCTTCGATATCATCAGCAGTATAAAGGTATGTTTTTCCGGTATCATTCGCCACAAAGCAAATATAATACATCCCTTTATGGTATCGGAGCGATGCGGCCCACATGCCTTTTCCATAGCAGTTTTTCTCACCAACAAGCCTCTGTTCCTCTGTGCTGTCCAGTCTTTCATACACATAGCTCAGATGTTCCCAGTGAATGAGTCATACGACCGCAGAATCTCACACCCCGGCATAAAGTGCATTGTAGTGCTTACCATGTAATACGTATCATCTACCCGGATGACATCTGGATCCGGATAATCCAGTTCTGTAATTGGATTTTTTCCTGCTATCTTCATATGCTCTCTCCTCATATAATATTTCAGGGTCATGCCAAAACAGCATGACCCTGGATAAAATGCAGTATCTTTATTCTTTTACTCCGCCAAGAGTAAGCCCGGCAACAAAGTATTTCTGTAAAAATGGATAAATACAAATAATTGGAAGCATGGTAATAATGGTTGCTGCTGCACGGACCGACGTCGGTGTGACCGAACCGGCTGCATTTTTCATTGCTTCCACAGAGGTTCCCTGATTCGTAACCGATGATAAGAGTTTCATAAGCTCATACTGAAGGGTCGTCAGATTGCTGTTCATTCTGTTGTACAGCATCGCATCAAACCAGGAGTTCCACTGTCCTACCGCCACAAATAATGCTACGGTTGCATATACCGGCTTACAGAGCGGTGAATAAATCTTCAGAAAAATCGTGGTATATCCTGCACCGTCAAGCTGCGCGGACTCTTCCAGACTGTCGGAAATTCCGTTCATATAGGTACGGATTACCAGCATATTGAACGCACTGACCATTCCAGGAATTACATATACCCCGAAACTGTTTGTCAGGCCAAGTTGTTTGTACAGCAGGAATGTAGGAATCATTCCACCGTTGACATACATGGTGATAACCCAGAATAAGGATAATTCTTTTTTAAACAGAAAGCGTTTTCTGCTTACAATAAACGCCAGGATTGCATTTGCTACCAGTGCCAGCAGCGTTCCGATGATGGTTCGCGCCACTGTGATATATGCGCCCGTGATCAGGTTATCCTTCTGAAGAACGGTGATATAGTTTTTCCATGTGAATTTTCTTGGCAGCAGATAAATTCCTCCGCGAAGGGCATCTGTACCATCGTTTAATGATATTGCCAGTGTATTTAATACCGGATACAGTGTAATGACTATAAACAGTACCATGATAATACCATTTATTATCGGAAACAGATCCAATTTTCCGGTCTTTTTTCCAGTTTTTTTTGCCATGATGAACCTCCTTAGAACAATCGCTCTTCGCCATTGCGTTTTGCAATCTGGTTTGCGATCATAATCAGTATAATGCTGACTGCACTCTTGAAAATACCTGCTGCCGTACCGATTGCATAATCGCCCTGGCTGATACCCCATTTCAATACGTAGATATCAATGGTCTGTGATACTCTCTGTACCAGGCCGTTTCCTAAAAGATACTGAATTTCAAATCCGGCATTCAAAACGTTGCCTACGTTCATCAGGAGAAGAATCATAATGGTCGGTTTGATTCCAGGAAGTGTCACGTACTTAATTTTATTCCACCTTCCGGCGCCGTCTATGGATGCCGCCTCATATAAAGATGGATCAATTGCTGTGATTGCTGCCAGATAAATAATGGCATTCCAGCCGGTTTCCTTCCACACATTTGCAAAAGCAACAATAGGCCAGAAGTAGCTCGTATGTGCAAAAAAGTTAATTGGCTGTTTGATGATATGCAGATTCACCAGAACTTCATTTACAATACCAGTTCCGGAAAGCATATCATGCAGAATACCGGTTACAATAATCCACGAAAGGAAATGCGGCAGATAGGAAATGGTCTGAACCACTTTTTTTCCTATATGGCTTCTGATTTCATTTAATAAAATTGCAAACGCAATTGCCGTTACGAAAGTTACAACAAGATTGATAACTCCCATTGCCAGAGTATTCCGGATAACACGGATAAACGTCATATCTGAGAACAGTGTCCGGAATTTTTCTAATCCTACAAACTCTGAATGCAGGATTCCTAGTTTCGGTTTGTAGTTCTGAAATGCCATTGCCCAGCCAGCAAGCGGAAGGTAATAGAAAATCACACCATATGCTACGATAATTGCTGCCCAGAAAAGCAGGACTTTCTGTCTTTTGATTTCTTTCCATGTGATTTTTGTTCTGGGCTCTTTTGTTTTTGATTTTGTTCTCGCTAAAGACATGACCTCACTCCTTAAAAAAACGGGCAGATGAAATTTTTCACATCTGCCCGCTTCAAAATTTCATTTTTTATTTGAACTTCGCTGCCTGCTCCATTCTTGTGTCTAATTCAGTCTGCAGTTCACTGATAAAGTCTTCCGGGTGGCATGCATTGTAAGCATCCATGTAGGTATCCCATGCCGCGTCAAAATCTTTTGCCATAACAACCTGCGGAAGCTGCTCATGTTTTACATCTGCAATTTTGTTCCATGCAACTCCGCCAGGTGTATCTGTTGTGAAATTGTTAGAGAAGGACCACATCGGATACCAGTCTCCAGGTGCCTCATTTGTTCCAAGCATCTCAACATAAGTCTCAACACCATAAGCCTCAAAGGTTTCTTTTACATCCTGATTTAATCCATCAAAGAACTCACTTGCCTGTCCATCCGGTTTATTGGCGTTAATTCCATCATCACTGGTTCCAGTGTACTGTGGGAAGTAGGAATATGGGCAGGTATGAGATGCTTTGTACGCGGTATCAGACTGTTTCGTCCGCTCTTCCTCTGTTCGGTAGAATTCTCCGTTTTCATCCACCTCATAATCGGTACCCTCTACACCCCAAAATCTGAGATTGTGAATATCCTGATCCAGAAGATCATTTACAAACTGTAATGCTCCTTCCACATCTTCACAGCTTGTTGTAATTGCAAGACCGCTCGACTCATTAAATGCCCCGCCTGAATTGTGCCACTGATTGTCACGGCCATCAATCGTAACCGGAACAGGAATATAATCGCAGCCCTGCTCATCCAGTCCAGCCTGTTTGATTGCATCATTTGCATTCGAGAAATCCCACCACTGATCAATCATTCCAAGTACACGTCCGGTAGAAAGTTTGGAAATATATTCATCGTAACTCTGTGTAAAGGATTCCGGATCTACAATTCCCTTCTGATACTCTTCATTCAGTTTTCGGAAGTAGGCAACCGCTGTATCCGAAGTGTTATAATCTAAAACGGTCAGTGTATCCGGATCTACCATACAGGATCCATCATTTGGATATCCGTCGAGGAACTGCGGGGCATTCTCCAGACAGAAATATCTCCAGTCGTCACAGAGGATGGTGTATGGAATATTTTCCGTTCCGTCTTCCATAGTCGGATTCGCTTCGTTGTAGGATTCAATCAGATTAAAGTAATCATCCATTGTTTTAATTTCCGGATAACCCGCCCATTTTAAGACTCTGGCCTGAATCCAGAATGCTTCATCATTATGTGTACATACTTTTTCTTCATTTTTAATGCAGCTAAACTGTGGAATCCAGTAAATATGGCCATCATCCTGTCTTAATTTTTCCCACTCAAGATCAGAGAACAGATTTTTAATATTAGGATAATCATCCAGATAGTCATCCAGTGCAACCAGTGCATCGGCATCATATAACTGCATCTGTCCGTTTCCGCCCTCAATAAAGTCCGGATACTCTCCTCCTGCGATCATGGTGCCAATAGCCTCAACATCCGTCTGACCCGTCAGCCAGGTTTCTTTTACCTTTGCGCCTGTTTTTTCTGCAATGATCTGCTGAACCTCATTATCATCATTGATTTCGGATCCCGGGACTGCAAAAAATGCGGTAAATTCTTTTATCTCTCCGTCAGAATCTCCCTTAGAGGAACTCTTTCCTCCTGCTCCACATCCTGCGAGCAGGGTTGCTGCCATTGCCGAGGCAAGCAGCATGCTTACAATTTTTTTTCTCTTCATCTTGTAATACCTCCCTTTGATAGTATTTATTTTATCAGTTTGCAGGTTTGAAACAATCGGATGAACTATAGTAAGAAACAGGGTAAATTATAGATCGTAGATACGCACTATAATTTACCCTGTTTCTTACTTCCTGTTTTCTTTAACTTCCCTGCTGCATCTGTTTTCGGAATCTGGCCGGTGTGCACCCTTTCACCTGAATAAAACGGTTTACAAAATAATCCAGATCATGATATCCTACTTCTTCTGCAATCTGCACAATTTTTTTATCCGTGCGGATCAGAAGGCCTGCGGCCTGCTCCATCCGGAAATTGTTCAGATAGTCCTTGAAGGAAAGACCATATTTTTTCCGAAACAGCTGCCCGAGATAGGCACTGTTGACATAGTATTTTTCACTGAGACCCTTCAGCGTGAGGTTGGCGGCATAATTCTCTTTGATTTCTTTTTCTACCATGCCGAGAACGCCCCTGGAAACGTTTTTTTCGAAGCTGAGAAAGATAATCGCCGTATTCACATGCAAAGCGCGCCATATGCGCCTTACTGCCACGCAGGATACCATTCTCAAAGCTGCTTTCACTGATCAGCCGCAGGATTTCTTCCTGGTTTACGTCATTATCCTGCTCACTCGCCAGATGGATCAGTTGGAAAAGCAGATAATTGATATTCAGATTCATGCTCTCAGCATTCATTCCCATCTGACTCATTTCTTCATAAAACTGTTCTACTGCTTTCCGGATCTCCATGTGGTTATTCTGTTCAATGGTGGTAAGAAGCTGATCCAGCCCCTGTTTGCATAAGACCATTCCAGCCGCTGTAACCTGCACTTCATCCTCATAATAATAGATTTCTTTTCGTGCCCGGAACCCCTGAAAAGAGCGGAGCATACAGGCATTACCATACGATCTTGCCACATTGCTGATATCTGGTACTTTTTTCCCAACCAGCATAATAACCGGCTGTTTCGTATTATTGACAAGATATTGCCGGAATGCAGAAAGGTATGTTTTATCATCCATTCCCAGACGCTCCGCAAGGTTTTCAGAATATACAAAACCAATATCATATATTTTTTCATCCGCAGAAACATCAAATACACAGTGCTTGGCATCTTCTTTCAAAAATTCTCTGCAGCAGTCATACAGCTCTCTTTGAAAATTCCGCAGGTCTTTATCGCTCTGTTCTTCCAGATTGTTCGGCTGTTCTTTCTGAATCTCCACATAACGGATTCCCTGCGTATCTTTCATGTGTTTTTTTACGTAATTAAGATTGACATCATCGTATTTTCCATGGATTAAAGAGATCAGATGTCTCGAAAAATAGGCATGTTCCATTTCCTCATGTGCCTTTGATTCCTGTCTCTCCCGGTCTGATAATGCACGAACCTTATGCAACAGTTTTAACAGGGTTTCCCGGTCAACAGGTTTTAACAGATATTCCGTACATTTATTCTGCATGGCACGCCTTGCGTAATCAAACTCCGCATAACCGCTCAGAATAACAAAATACGCATCCGATATTTCTTCCCTTCGTATCTGCTCCAGTAATTCCAGACCTGTCATACCAGGCATCCGGATATCTGCTATGATAAGATCCACTTTTTCTTTTTTCAAATATTCCAGTGCTTCCAGACCGTTTTCTGCCGTCGCAGCAATTTCAAATCCTTCTTTTTCCCAGTCTATGATGACCTTAATTCCCTGCAGGATAAAGGGTTCATCATCAACCAACAGTACTTTTAACATTTTTCTCCTCCCTGCTCTACACTACATATACTCCAGGGGCATCCAGATTGTTATCAGTGTACCCACCCCTTCTTCTCCATCCAGATCGATCTTCACTTTATTTTCCGATACCATTTTCAATCTTAAACATGCATTGACAATTCCTACCCTTCCTTTCTTTTTCAGCATCTCAATGTCTGCGTTTCTCATGTTTTCCAGAAGTTCCTGCCTTTTGCCTTCTTCCATTCCGTTCCCAGTATCTTCTATTTCCATGCAGATCAGCTCGTTTTGTTCATATACTCTTACAAAAATCCAGCCTGGAGACGCTTTACTTTCAATTCCATGCACACATGCATTTTCTACGAATGTTACCAGCGTAAGTTTTGGAACCTTTCTTTTTCTGCATTCTTCATCAATCTCAATCTGATAACTCAGTCTTTCTCCGAAACGATATTTCTGGAGTGCCAGATACGCCTTTACAAATTCCACTTCCTGTTCAATCGTCACAGAGTCCTCGCCCCATTCGACATACTGTCTTTGCATGACAGCCAGTTTTTCAACCATATCCGCTGTTTCATTCTCATTTTTCAAAATGCTGTGCATGCGGATGCTCTCAAGTGCATTAAACAGAAAATGAGGATTAATCTGGCTGTGAAGGGCAAGAAGTTCTGCATTTTTGCGGCTGACAAGCATCTCCTGCTCTACGAGTTTGTTTTTATAAACTGTCTGAATCAGCTCATTTGTCCTGGCCGCCATTCGATTGTAGCTTCGAATCATACTTCCGATTTCATCTTTTCCGCCTTCATGACGCATCGGTACAAGCTGTTCGGAATCCACGCTTTTAAACACTTCATTCAGCTCCGTAATACGTTTTGTGAACGAATGATTCAGGATATGTACAAAAAAGAATGGCAGAATCGCATTAATCAGGATCAGAAGCAGAATACTCGGTAAATCATGAGCAATATTCGCAATCGCGTTCTCCCCCGTACGTCTGACATACACCTCAAGTTCCGTACCATACAGATTGACCGTCTGATGATATCCCTTCTTTATTTTATCATCCAGTTCTTCAAAGTCTGAACCTGTGCTTCCATGTTTCGTATTGGAAAGTACAATCTGATTCTCCTCACAGATCAAAACTTCGTTGTCAAAATTCATTTTCTGAAGCGTACGCATCATGTTCCCATAGTCAAATTCCAACTGCAGCATTTTTTCCTGATCTCCTGAAAAAAAATCGAGTTTTTGAAGAAATACCACCTTGCGTTCCTCTGCCGTTCCGGATCTGTTTTTGTCATAGACAAAGAAAAAACCTTTTGTTTCCCCACTCTGGTTCAGTTTCTGATACGCCTGCGTTTCTTTCAGATCCTCTATATTACCTACTTTTCCTCCCTTCACAATGGTGTCATTGTTCGTATACATCGTAAATACAATCTGATTCATTCCCAGCAGATTTTCTAACAAAGTATCCTTGAAAAACTCCTGGTATTCCATGATATACTGAGCAGAGGTATCATATTTTCTGGATAGAAAATCATCAATATATCTGCTGGTATAGATCGTTTTTGCCATTTCTCCTGCATTATTTACCACGCTGCTGATGTTGTAGCTTACCGCATTTGCAATGTTGGTCATATCATGTTTCTGCTTTTCCATCTCGGAATTTCTTATGATTAAAAAAACCACGCTGTCCGTAATGATCAGCGGAAGCAGTACGCAAAAAATATATAAAATGTATAATTTCTTTTTGACCGTAAAGTCATCCATCCGTTTTTCAATTTTTTGAAGCAACTCTTTCATTCTCAGAACCTCTCACGTGAATCAGGGAGCAGACACTGCCTGCTCCCTTCTGGATTTTCCAATGTCATCTTTCACACAGTTATCTTATCATATCCAGATTTAGATTGGAATTCTGTTTTCAGTTCTCTTCTTTCAATTTTTTCTCTTGTGATCTCTGTTTTACTGTATTATGATAATATCAAATTTACAGCAGTCCTCCGGAGGCAATATTATGATTGAACATTTAGACGGGATTCACGAAACCGTAACGTATAAAGAGAACAGCAGTCTGCGGCTTTTTGTAAACACAGACTGCGAGGACTATCCCATTCACTGGCATACTCCCATGGAAATCATTATGCCTCTGGAAGGGACTTATACGGTTTTCCTCGGGGATAAACCTGTTCTTCTTCAGGAGGGCGACATTATTTTCATCTGCCCTGGGATCCTTCACTCTCTTGTGGCACCGGAAAACGGAAAACGAATTATTCTGCAGATTGAATGGTCGGTTGTGTCAAAAATCCGCGATCTCAATTCCATCCTCGCGCTGATTTCCCCGGTTCTCACTCTTACTCCTCAGACCGCTCCTGACATCTATTCCGATATTTATCATCTTATCTGCCAGATTCTTTCGGAATATGAAGAGGATTCCTTTCTTTCGGAAGCTGTTATCTATGCGCGCATGCTTGATATTCTTTCTCTGATCGGCAGATACCAGGCCTTTGCATCCTGCCGTTTTGATGCCGGACCGCAAAAGCAGAAAGAATATCTGGATCGTTTTCTTTCCATCTGCAATTATATTGATGAACACTGCACGGAAGATCTTTCCCTTGACCAGGTTGCAAAAACAGCAGGCTTCAGCAAATACCACTTTACCAGACTGTTTAAGCAGTTTACAAATACCACCTATTACAAATACCTTAATCGCAAAAGAATTGATCATGCCATGCTGCTCTTATCCGATCCCGATATTCCTGTCACGGAAGCAGCACTTCAGTCTGGTTTCTCCAGTCTTTCCACCTTTCTTCGCGTCTTCCGTTCTGTCAAACAATGTACGCCTACGGAATTCCGCGATATGTATATTTATCCGGAAAAATTGCAGAAAAATCCCTAATTCCTGCTGCTACAGGTAAACCATGCAAAGTCTGCATGGTTTTTGCTTTCCATTCCATTAGAAGAAGCATACATGCCGATGGTACATCCGACAAAACCACCTGCCTCTTCTGTTGTGTACGGAAGAAGACTGATTTCCTCTGCCGCACATTCCCAGCCATTTTCTGACGCAATCCATACTTTTGCCGTCTGATCATGGCATTGCAGGCGTATTTTCAGCAGTTGTTCCGTCTCTCCTGGCAGTAAAACTTCTGCTGCTTTCGTTTCTGTTCCTTTGATACACGTTACAACACGAAAAACTTTCTGTTCCTGCTTTTTTGCGATTTCCATCCTCAGATGATTCTCATGATTCTGGTAAAGAACCAGACCTGCCGTTTCCTTCTCGTTTTCCGGCACAAAGAAAACTCCTGTTTCCGCTTCAAAGCGATAGCTTTTCTGCCGTAATCCAAGATAGGAGCAATAGGCTGCTTCTGCAATACTTTCTTTTCGGGGATACAACCGCAGCATTCCCTCTTTTTCTTTCAGCGAATAAATGGTTTCATCACACCCGCCAATTCCAATCAGTCTCTGATCCAACTCTTTATCCCAGAAATGAATCTGATCACATTTTGTAACTTCCTGTGCAAAGCGATATTCTTCCATTGGGATTTCCACCTGTTCTTCCAGATGTCCCACTCCAGGCGCAATGACCGGCCATCCATTTTCCCATATCACTTTAGCAAGAAATGTCTCTCTGCCCATACTGCTGTGTTTTCTGCACGGCCGTGAAGCAAGCATTACTACATACCAGTTTCCATGTCCATCATCTACAAGATCTCCATGGCCTGCATAAATCACCGGATAATCCATTCCCAGATTGCGATGTGTAAAAATGGGGTTCCTCGGGCATCCTTCAAACCACTGAAACAGTTTTCTGCTTCTGGCAACTGAGATACTGTGTTCCGGACCTGTACCGCCCTCTGCATGCATCAGGTAATAATATTCTCCGATTTTGTAAATATGCGGCCCTTCCGGCCAGATGCAGTCTTTTACCGCACCTTTCCAGATTGCCATGCTTTCTCCTGTCAGTTTCATGGTGTTCAGATCAAGTTCCTGTACCCAGATTTCCCAGTCCCCATTATATCGCACACCTTCCGGGTTTGGTCTTGTTCCGCAGTAATAGCACTTTCCATCTTCATCAAAAAACAGGCTTGGATCAATTCCTGCTGCTTCTTCACCAAGGTAATATGGATCTGACCACGGGCCTTCCGGATTTTTCGCTGTAACGATAAAATTTCCACCGTAGCTTACATTTGTTGTTATCATATAAAATAATCCTTCATGATAACGAATCGTCGGTGCAAAAATACCTCTTGAGATTTCACTTCCCTCTACTGGAAGCTGCTCCTTCCGGTTCAGAATATTTCCGATCTGTTCCCAGTGTGCCAGATCTCTGCTGTGAAAAATCGGAACTCCCGGGGCATAAACAAAACTTGAATTTACAATATAGTAATCATCCCCCGCCCTGCAAATCGACGGATCCGGATAAAAACCGGATAAAATTGGATTATTTGCCGTTACCATAACTTTCTCCTTTACTGTACATACCCGAATCCAAGAATCGTAAACTGTTTATTCCTGTCTTCTTCTGGTATTGTAATTCTCACGATATGTTTCTTACTCTCTTCCTCCTGGAAAAGAATGACCGCATTGCAATGCAGCCAGTTATTGATATGCGGATCCGCTGTCATACAGTATCCTCCATCTACGGAAATCTCTGCTTTTCCCGTATAAATTTCACCGGAATCTTTAAAAACAAGAAGCAGACTTCTGCAGGTTATCGTCATTTCGAAATAGTTTTTATCGGAATTGGTGCCATCATACATCCAGTTATACGGGAACTGCGGCACAGGTGTAAGTTCTGCATCCATTTCGACACTCTGCAGTTCCCTGTCCACGGCTGTAAATCCACCTTCATCAATTTCGGCTCCTCTGTATCCATCTTTTCGATCCAGCAGACGAACTGTTTCAAAACTCTTTCCGATTGCGGGTGGCTCGCTCATGCATTCTTTCAGTCGTTCTTCCGCCTTCATCTGTCTTTCCAGTGTTTCAACCCCACATTGATTCCTGAGATCGCATTGTTCAAACAAATACTGCAGACAGTCCGCCATAATCGTGTGCCCCATATTGTTTGGATGAAACATATCATAAAAAAACTGATTTTTTGTCAGAACCCGTCCCCGTCCTTTTGGCATCTGAAACTGCGGGCTTACGGCATCCCGTATACTGACCATCGGAAGATCATAGCGGTATCCCACCGGTTTCAGGCGTTCCTGAAGATTCCAGTCATTTGCAAAAACAGAAAACAGAAGCACTACAGCAGGCTTCCAGGGAAGATTCAGCACTTTACGTACAAGGCTTTCATAGCAGTCCCCCTTTGTTTCATCCCCTTCATCATTAACAGCAAATTCGATCACTACAAGATCCGGCTGTTCCTCTCTGCGCAGAACATCTCTGTCAAAACGGATCATTCCCAGTTCCGAAGGGGTGCCTCCCACTCCTGCTTTTATCAATCTGACATTATCCTGTGCTGCAAAGCGCTTCTGAAATAATTTGCAGGACTGATAGGCGTAACATTTTGTATGGATCGGAATTGCTCCCGCCCCCTGCGTGATAGATCCGCCGATATATGCAAGCGTAACTTCTTTTCCGTCTCTGGCTTTTTCAATTACTCTCTGTATCCGGCAGGTATTTCCGAAATTCATCAGAGATCTTTGTATCATTTCCCTGTATTCTTCCGAACGGACATCTATTTTTTCTTCTGCGGTTTCTTTCGGTGCATCATATCCATCATTTAAATAAAGTCTTACACTTGCTTTTCCCAGCAATTCCGGTATCTGAAAGATAAATTTTATCTGCCCCGGAATATCATCATCTTCTGTCCATGTATAATCGGACAGATCTATTTTTCTCTCCATTCCATCTCCGGGCAGTTTGGTTTTCAGATTCGTTCCCCCTCCATAGAGATCCTTTTTTCCATACATCTGAAACACAAATTCAACAGACTCTCTGGGATCATCCAGTTCCACAGAGATTCCGATGCTGTGTACCAGTTTTCGAAATCCTTCTACGTTCTCCAGTAAGGCCAGTTCCTCCTGATCTGTGATATTTCCGGCAATCTGTGCACTGTTGATCAGTCTTCCGTCACTCTCATACACGAACTGGATTCCGGTTCCATCTTCCTGTTTTGATCCAAAAATTTCTTTGTCCTTTAAAATATAAAAATAGGGTCTCATTTTTTCCGGATCTCTTGGCGCCTTCGGTCCTTCCATCCTTATTATTCCTCCTGCTTTTCCTATGTTAACTCAAGATAACTCCATTGTAACAGAACTCCAGGTGCTGTACACCGGGAGAAACTATAGGAAACCTTCCTGCAAAATATATGATTTTATTACCGATAGATCCGGTAATTTCCTGACAAAGCAAGCATTGCAAAAAGATACAGAAAATTATCATAATACCGTCTCTCGCCTGTCCGAAGCGGTGTATTCCAGAAACGTCTTACACATTTCTCTGCATACGGTCCGTCTGCGGCAAGTGAGGCCTGTGCATTTACCGCAATAATTGCCGTCGGATGAAGTGCTTTTTCTTCCAGCCTGGTGCCGTCAGTCAGAAATACCCCATCCCAGTGTTCCGCCTGTTCTTCACAGTAAAATTGCTGCAGCTTATTGGCATTTTCCGTCTGCCAGGGATCCGCGTCAAACCAGAGATGATCCATTCCGATATTGGCAATCGTACGATACGCATCGCTGTAGTACCAGTCATGACGGCCGAAAATCTCCTGATGCTGTGCATGCGGTGTTCCGTCATAATCTGCATATTCCGCAGATAATCCGGTTCGGAAGTGACATGCCGTGTGAAGATATTTTCGGCTTGCGTCCGCTGCCTTTTTCCAGAATTCATGATCGCAGGGATCTGCCCACAACGCAAACAGCTCATAAAAGTGCGGCAGATGATAGGATGGATCACTGAACTCAAAAGAGGTAACAAATTTGATCAGATGATTTTCCGGATTCCACATCGGCTCTCCTGGATGCCCTGGCTCTCCCTTATGGACACATTCCCGTAAAATTGCTCTTGCCTCGCTGCTGTAATCGAAAATGCCTTCTCCATCTCCCCATCTCTTTGAAGCAAAAAAGAGCGCCATTGCAAAATATTCTTCTCCATCCGGTGCCGGTCCGTCCGCGTTTCTTGTACCATCGACAGCACACGACCAGGCAAAATAATTTTTTCCCGGACCATCCTCGATATACATATACGTCCGTACCCATTTCCATAAACGGTCAAATTCTTTTTTCCGGTTCATCTGGACGCACACCATCATTCCATATGACATGCCCTCCGTTCTGACATCATGATTTCCGGTGTCCTCCATGTATCCCATGTCCGCACCTGCTTCATGATAGAAACGCTCTTCTTCACTCCCATAAAAGATTGTTTCAAATGTTTCTTTCACTCTTTTTTCAATTTCCTCTTCGGAATATCCACACTCTTTAAAAATATTGCGGTATACTCCTGTTTCATATGCTCCTGCCATATTTTATTTTTCCTCCTGTCTGCCGTGATACGTTTCTGCCGGTCCAAGATAACTTTCTTCCGGCTTTTCCCCCATCGGATAAATCACGATTTTTTCGAGAACGAAGCCGGGTGTCACATGATAGACCCGAAGTGTATTGAACCCTGCTCTGCATTTTATCGAAACTGTTTGTCTTCGAATCTGACTCAGAACACCTTCTGCCCATTTCTCTGCCTGATCACCGACCTGATAATCTTTCTCCACTGCGTTTACGGTTTCTGTCATCTCTTCATTTATCCTGACCGCATAAAGAAGTTGATTCTCTCTGGTAACCGGATTGGATGGCTGCATATAGAATTCTGCTTCATATGTTCCGCTTTCTTCCAAAACAAATTGATACTCCAGATACGGCGCATCCTGTCCCGGAACTGTGCAGGCATCGGATGGAAATGCCTTCATCGCTGAATTCGTCTTTCCATATCCCTGCAGATTTTCAAATTTTACCTGTCTGTCTTTGTAATTTCCAGGAACAGAATTTACATAATGTGCCGCTTCGATGCTGAGATACCCCATTGTATCCACAAATACATTTTTCTTATCCTGTAGATTTCCTGTATAAACCGGCACTGTAATCTCACATTTTCCTTCCGGTGTTGCAATCTCGAGCGAATCCTGAATAGTATCCTGGTTCGTTTCCGGTAATCTCTGTTTTATCAAGGTAAGATTCAGCCGCACTTTCTTCTGGCTCACGCCATCCAGCCATCCTTCCATCGGCTCCACAGACAGCCAGCCCGGTTTTTTCAGAACTTTGTACTCTGCCTTTAAATCACTCCGGCTATATAGGGTGACGGATGCTCTGGTACAGTCCGGATTTAAGAAATCCTTTAATTTCATCGTGTTATCCAGCCACGGGCTTCCTTCCGCATGCTGCGCCGTGCCGTCTGCTGCCACAAGGATGGATCTTTTCTTTAATGGTATGACCCGCATAACGACTGGATTCCTGCATTCATCTTCATTCCAGTGTGTAAATCCAATATGCTGTGACATTCCCATTCCATACCATCTTCCCTGATCCATCTGATGATACATTTCCACAGCTTTTCGATCCTGTTCCATGCATCTTTCCACTTCATCCACATAATCATTGGCACAGACCGCACCAAGATTAGCATAATAATGATTCCAGCCTGCAAGAATCTGCATCTTCACAAGATTCATTGTCCCAAATGCCGGATAATATACAAGCGCGATAAATGCGGACAGATTCTGCGGATTCGTTTTTTCAATTGTTTCATATACGTCCTGCAGTTTTTTCAAAAGCTGCTCTGCTTCTTCGAAGATCCTGCTGCTTTCCTTTTCCTGCACCGGATGATACGTCTCCGGGTTCAGTGCTTCCGGCCTTCTTCTGTGGATGATTTTTGTGTACTGCTCTAAAATGTCTGCAATAGTGTCCTGTGTCTCTTCTTCCACAGAACCGAATTGCTGTCTCACCCACTTTCTGGTGTACTCCTGCGTGCAGTTAAGCGCCCTGCTTCCCCAGCGATCAAAGTCATACGCCATGTCCAGAAAAAAGCTCAGTGGAAATTCCTGTGTGGCGATGTCTCCGACATTTACCATCCAGAGTTCCCGCACACCAAAATCGTATGCCATACTCATCTGCTCCCAGATTTTCGGCAGATAAGAACTGTTGATCCACTCATAGGAAACCGGCCATCCGTGGTAGTCCAGATGATAATACATACCATAGCCGCCTGCGTGTTTTCGCATCTCTTCTGTTGGAAGTGTCCGGAGATTTCCATAGTTATCATCACAGAGCATCAGAATCACATCCTCTAACTCCTCTGCTCCCATCAGTCCCTTTGTTTTTTCATCTCCATAGAAAAATTCTTCTACTTCTTTGTATAAGGCTATCATACGCGGAACCTTGGTCAGATCAGGATTGACATGTTCCTGAATCAGTTTTTTCTGCGTTTTCAGTACATCCCGCAGCAATTGAATATTATCTTCCAGTGTTGCATTCTTTCCCATGATCGCAGTATCCGCTTCTCCACGCATGCCGACGGTGATCACATTTTCAAACTTTCCGCTTCTTTTCAGTCCATCTTCCCAGAATTTTGTAATTCCCTCTCTGTTTGTTCTGAAATTCCAGGCATCTCCGTAAACAGAATTCTTACCTCTGAGATATTTGTATTCTTCCCCCTGCCTTAAGCACGGCTCATGATGTGACATTCCCATAATAATTCCGTATTCATCTGCAAGCTCCGCATTTAAGAGGTCCGGTCCATCATCTGCAAATCTTGCGCTCCACATAGCCGGCCAGAGATAATTTCCTTTTAATCTGAGTAAAAGTTCAAATACATGATCATAAGCTTTTGCATTAAAGCCGCCAAAATTATGATTGCACCAGTTTCCAAATGCCGGCCATTCATCATTAATAAAAAATCCCCGGTATCTGACGGATGGCTCTTTGCTGATACAGGCCATGTCTTCCCTCAGTTCTATCTTTTCCTGCTTTGGCGGCATCAGTCCGCACCAGTCGACAAACGGTGAGACTCCCAGCATTTCCGATAAATGAAAAAGGCCATAAATCGTTCCTCTTTTGTCGCTCCCGGCAATTACAAGAAGGTTCGATTTTGTCCTGTTTTTTATTTCAGGAAAAATCCATGCATAGCATTCTCTCTTTTGTTCCAGCTCTTTTAATTCCGCACTCCCGGCTTCTTCCAGCTTTTTCAGGAAGCTGCTTTTTCCTTTCGTCGCGGCAATGATCGTCCAGTCCTCCCCGCTGCTTTCCAGTGTTTCCGGTATCTCTTTTTCTACCAGAATCTGCGGTTTCTTTCCCGATACAAGTTCCACATCGTGTGCTACCTTTTCCGTAACTCTGATTACGCCCGGAAAGGCACTTTGCTCCAGACAAATTCTCATAGGATTCCCTCCCGTATTTTATAAAAAGCCCCCATCTGTTTACTGGTTATCACCATTGTAAACAAATAGGGGCCTCGGACTATTTAGTTCTTGTCATTCAATATGCAAAAATTGCTATTCTTTTTGTTCATTCGTTGATCGAGCTCTTTCTGTAAATCCTCAAAATAGCTCTGTGGATCGCATGCGTTGTATGCTTCCATATAGGAATTCCATGTTTCTTCAAAATTCTGTGCCAGAATCACCTGCGGAAGCCACCGGTGTTTTACTTCATCCATCCGTTCCAGTGTCTGTCCTGCCTGTGTATTTGATGTCAGTGAATTGGTATACGAATACATGGGATACCACACTCCCGGCGCATCATTTCTCCCAAGCATATCTACATAGTTTGTTACTCCATACGCCTCAAAACATTCCTGTATATCCCAGGGCTGGCTTTTCCAGAATTCTGCCGGTTGATTTTCCGGCGAAAATGCATTGATTCCATCTGACAGCATTCCTTCACTCCTTGGAAAATAGGAATATGTACAAAAATGCGTCTTTTTCAGTTTCTGATCATTTACCCTTACGCCCTGCTCCTCATTCAGATAAAATATTCCGTTTTCGTCTATCGAATAATCCAGATTTTCTTCTCCCCAGAAACGTAATTTCGTAATCTCCGGATCAAGGAGGTTATTTACAAACTGCATTGCCCCTTCCGGGTCTTCACAGGAAATGGTAATAGAAAGTCCTGACGCGGTATCCAGCTCTGCTGATCTTGCCGTATGCCACTGATTCTTTACTTTTTTGTCTATTGTTATCGGAAGTGGCACATAATCACATCCATAACTGCGCAGATTTCCGGAATCATACGCTGTCTGTATGGCATAATAAAACTGCCATCTTTGATCTACCATGCCAAGAACAGCACCTGTGGATAGTTTGTCCAGATATTCTTCATAAGTATCCAGAAATGTTTCCGGGCTGATCATTCCTTTTTTGTATTCTTCATTTAATTTCTGATAGTATCTTTTGGCTGTCGGTGTTGTATTATAGTCAATGACCTGCAGTGTATCTGGATCTACGATGCAGCTCCCATCATTCGGATATCCATCCAGAAATTGAGGAACATTCTCCAGACAAAAGTATCTCCAGTCATCGCATAAAATAGCAAACGGAATATTCGGTGTTCCATTTTCCAGGCAGGGATTTGCTTCCTGATACCGTTCCAGAAGATCAAAATATTCATCCACCGTCGTGATTTCCGGATAGTCTGCCCATTTCAAAACTCTTGTCTGAATCCAGAAAGCTTCTCCGCTGTGGATTACTTCCGTGTCCTGTCCCTGTGAAACTCCGAATTGTGGAATCCAGTAGATATGTCCGTCTGCCTGCCGAAACAGGTCCCACTGTTCCTCTGTCAGATAATTTTTTATATTGGGATAATTGTCCCAGTATTCGTCAATGGGAATCAGTGCTCCTGCATCATATAATTTACTTTCGCCGGAAATAAAATCCGGATACTCGCCGGCTGCAATATAAGCATTCAGTGCATTATCCTTTGTCTGTCCTTTCAGCCATGTTTCTTCACAATCGGCTCCGATCTGTTCAGCGATCTTCTTTTTCATATCATTATCCGAAGTGATCTCTTCCCCTGTTGTTGAAAAAAAGGCCGTATAATGACGGATCTGATTTCTGCTGTTCTGGCTCTGGTACAGGAGAGCAGCTATTCCAGCTATCATCAGACTCCCTGCCAGTAATAATATTGTTGTTTTTTTCTTCATTCTTTTCCCCTGTCTCATTTCCTCTTTCTATTTGTTATAATAAGCACCTGATATTCTGCAATAATACTTGCTAAAAATAACACCTAGGCCTCTGGCTTAGATATTGTCATTATTGTTTTTATTTTATTGCTTTCTACTTCTTGCACACCAAGGGCAGCCCCATGTTAGCCACTTCAATTAAATAAGCAAGCTAAAACCTGTAATAAAAAGAGCCTGACGCATCAGGCTCTTTCAAGGTGTTGTCCGAAGACGGCCACCGCAATTCATAACTATAATGTACCACACAGGGTGAAATCCTGCAAGAAATTTTAAGAGTTATATGTTTTTCCTTTCAGCAGTTCTGCGCAAGTGCCTCATTGATATCATCGGACAGATTGTTTTCCTCCGGTTTGCCGAAATATGTTTCCATTGCACGGCTTAAGGTATCAAACGCACCGGAAATGACCTACTGGAATGGTACAGACATCGAATATTCTGGATCCAGGAACGCAACGTCTGCCTGTGCAAAAATGATCTTACAGCAGTTGGAAACCAAACCGCCCTGTTTTATTCGTGGATCTTTCTGATATTGCACATTTTAACAAATTCCGGATCAAAATGCTTGACCGCAGTTCCCTGATAGCCAAGATCCAGTGAACTGATTTTCTGCATCTCCTCTTCAGTCAGTGTAAAATCCCATATCTGGAAATTCTCTTCGATTCTCGCTTTGTGAACCGATTTCGGAATGACCACAACGCCGCGCTGCACATTCCAGCGCAGAACAACCTGTCCTACGGTCTTTCCGTGTGCGGCAGCGATTTCTTTTACCATCTCGTTGTCAAACGGATTGTGGCGTCCTCCGCCGAGCGGTGCCCATGCCTCCGGCACGATCTGGTACTCTTCCATGACTTTTAATGCAGACTCCTGTGCGAAGTACGGATGCATTTCAATCTGGTTTACCATCGGACGGATCGCTACCGTTTCCAGTTTACGGTATCCTGCCATGAAATCACCTGCAGGCTGATGGATAAACATCAGATCGATGTAGTCGGTTCCAAGCAGTTCCAGACTCTTTTCTACGGTTCCTTCTGTCAGATACTGGCTTGCCCAGATTTTGGTGGAGATGAAAATGTCCTCTCTTGCCACACCGGATCTTTTGATTCCGCGTCCGACCGCGCGCTCATTCATGTAAGCCTGTGCAGTGTCGATCATGCGGTATCCGCAGGCTAATGCGTCCACAACCGCCTGCTCTGCCTGATCTGGTGTCATCATAAAGGTTCCGATTCCCACTGCCGGAATCTGCACCTGATTGCTTAATGTAAAGTTCATCATCATAACCTCCCTGTTTTATTTTGATGTGTGATATTTTGTTATTTCCCTGTCTTTGTAGCTTTAGCTTATCACCCGGGAGTTGCTACCGGTCAAGGACTTTTTTAAAAAAATTTCTAAAATCTAATCGTTCATTCCTATTTCGTATCGACTGAAATATTTACAAAAACGTCATATCATGAATTCCGTTGTCCATGATATGACGTTTTTCCTCTCAGCATTCGGTTTTCTATCTTTTTATCTTTTCAATCCTGCACTCATGTTCTTTCGTCTTTTTATTGTAGTTAATTCCCACCAGAAGAATATTTCCTGTATATTCCAGAATAGAATCCGGATATTTTTTATCCCAGATCTGCTCTATGGCAGTATCTGTGCTTTTGTTCCACTTAAGTTCTACCAGCAGCGCCGGATAACTTGTTCTGTATTCCGGTTTCGGAAGATAAACAAAATCTGCAAAACCGCGTCCGGTCGGTAGCTCTCTTACGGGTTGGAAATAATACTGCATAGAGCTTAAATATGCTATCGTAAGCACGCTGCTCAGGGAATTTTCATCATTATATTGGATCACCGAACTGTACTCCTGATGAATTCGCTCTATCCCATCTGCTACCGCTTTTTCATCCATATCCAGGGTTGCATCCAGCAAATCTGCGGATTCCTTCTGAAAAGTAATCATTTCATTCCATTTATTGCGTTTCACCGCATTGTTTAATTCATGTCTGATTTCCTCATTTGGAATAAAAACCTGCTCCCTGTCCTGATCGTAAGCCAGATATCCCAAGTGGATCAGATACGTCAGTACATCATCCCGGTTGGCGAAGCTTACGGTATCATTCTGGAAAGATGTCACATCCACATCCACGGCGGCCCCCGACATCATTTCTATAATTGCCGCCCGCAGTCCGTCGAAATTCATGTTAATCAGTGGCACGATTGCTTCATAGCTGCCGGTATTGGACCAGTAGCTTTTATATTTTCCATTCAGCATCAGGCTGACAACGGCTTTTGGATTATATACCTGATACCCTTCCAGAGAATATCCATCATACCATAATTTCACCTGCTCATAGATCTGTCCGTACCTGTCGCATAAATCATGCACTTCCTCTTCTGTAAAGCCAACATACGGTGCCATTCTTCCTGCATCCAGCATGGTAAATTCTTCAAAATTGTTGAGAGCGGACTGTGTCTTTAATTTCTTGATCGGCAGAATTCCTGTCAGATACGCCAATGCAATATATTTTGACGGTTCTGACCCTTTAAACATGCCACGCAGAAAATCAATATACTTTTCCTGTACTTTATGATTCTGTGCCTCATCACGGATCAGTACATCCCATTCATCGATGATGACAACAAATTTGTTTCCGCTGGCAGCCTTGATATAAGACATCGCACCATAAGCAGTTTTTACCGTATCCGGAATCAACTCTCCGTATTTTTCCTTCAGTTCCTGCAGTATTCCATGATTGATATATTCCACAACCTGATCCGCATTCCCGGCGTCCATCATGCACCATTGTACATCAAAATGAATGACATCGTACTGATTCAGATGTTTTTCAAAAGACGAAGCCTTGCAAATCGCATAATCTGCAAACAGTGCTCTGGAATCACAGCCCTTGCTGTAGTATGCTGACAGCATCTCCGCTGTAATCGACTTTCCAAAACGTCTGGGACGGCTGCTGCAGATAAATTTTGATGTCGTACTGATTACTTTATTGGTGTATTCCAGAAGCGGTGTTTTATCTACATAAATTTCCGAATGAATGACTTCCGAAAATGCTTCATTTCCCGGATTTAAAAATCTTCCCATGGCGTCCTCCTGTTCACATTTTTTCTGACTGATACATTCATTATACACGGAAAAAACGCGGATTGGTAGACTTTATCTTTTAAAAAATGCTGCACCACGGATTCTTTTTCCATGGTACAGCATTTCCAAAATTTCTATTCTTGATTAAATATCCAGCGCCGCATGATACCCCTGATATACGGCATTGGTGATGGTAGATACACGTCTTGCGTCTCCGATCACGCGTACAAACGGCGCGGTATTACGGAGCTGCTCTACAACGTCGGTTCTTGCTCTCTGGCCGAGGGCGCAGATGACGGTGGTTCCTTCTACGAGGTGGCGCTCCCCATTCGCATCGGTGCACCATACGCCTTCCGGGGTGATCTCCTCGGCGCGGTAACCGGTGTGGACGGCTTTGACCTGTTTTTCGATTTCTTTTAAGAGCAGCGGGCGGTGGCGGACGTTTGCATCCGGGGCGAGGGCGTCGCGCATTTCGACGAGCTGAACTTCTTTTCCTTCCATGCCAAGAGAGATCGCACACTCGCATCCGGCGAGGCCGCCGCCCATGACAACGACTTTGTCGGAAATCTTGTCGAGATTGCGGTACAGCTCATTGACAACGACAACCTGCTCTCCATCCATGCCTTTGATCGGCGGAACAAGCGGACGGGAGCCTGCGGCGATGATGAGGGCATCCGGTGCTTCTTTCTCGACGTACTCCGGTGTTACCTCGGTGTTGAAGCGGATTTCCACACCTGCATTTCTTGCGAAACGCTCGTAGGTCTCGGTCAGCGCGAACATTTCCCGTTTAAACGGCAGGGCAATTTCGCTCTTTAAGATACCGCCGAGCGCTACTTCTTTCTCGCAGAGCACCACGCTGTGGCCTCTTCTTGCTGCAGTCCATGCCGCATACAGTCCTCCAGGGCCTCCTCCTGCGATGAGGACTTTTTTCTTCACCAGAGCCGGCTGTACTTCATCGCCCTCCATCTCTCTTCCGATCAGCGGATTGACGGTGCATCGTCTCGTGCCGGTTGCCGCACGCTCTGCCATACAGGTGAAGCACCGCAGGCAGTGCACGATATCTTCGGAACGGTTTTCCATGACTTTGCGCGGCAGGAATGGATCTGCGAGAAGGGCTCTTGCCATGTAAACAACATCGGCTTTTCCGGATGCGATGATCTCTTCCATCTGCGCCGGATCATTCAGACCGCCGATCGTTGCGACCGGAATGGAAACGTGTTTTTTGATCTCGGCTGCGAGGTAAACGTTGCATCCGTGGTCTTTGAACATCGACGGATGCGTATCGCCGAAGCCTCTCTGATACGTTCCGGCGGAAACGTGAAGCAGATCGATGCGGGACTCCAATGTCTGTGCGATGCGGACACCTTCTTCCAGATCATAGCCGCCCTCGAACAGCTCGGAACCGCTGAAACGGAACTCGATCGGGAACATCGGGCCGACAGCGGCGCGGACGGCATCGAGTACCTGACAGGCAAAGCGGCAGCGGTTTTCCAGGCTTCCGCCGTACTCATCGGTTCTGTGGTTGAAATACGGGGAGAGGAACTGGTTGATCAGCCAGCCGTGGCCGCCGTGGATCATGATCATCTCGAAACCGGCGCGTTTGGCAAGGCCTGCTACCGTTCCGTATGCCTGTACGATCTCATCAATCTGCTCTTTCGACAGTGCGCGGACCGGTACGCCGTCCGGGCGTGTCGTGTCGGACGGGCCCCACTGGCACATTTCGTGCTGTCTCGTTTTATCGGTCATGTAAGTTCCGGCATACATACCGGAATGGGACAGCTCCAGGCTCGGCACAGCGCCGTGGCGGGAAATTGCATCGGCAGCGTACGTTGCAGATGCCAGGGAATTTAAGACTGCGGTATCCAGATGATACGCATGGGAACCATCGGTTACCGGGTGTACCATGCACTCGCTGACGGTGACAGCTGCTGCTCCGCCCTTTGCGCGAAGCTCATAGAATGCTGCGGACTTCGGTCCGATACATCCGTCGTTCGTGATATCAGTTCCGCCCATCGGTGCGGAAAACATGCGGTTCGGGAAGGTCTTTCCTGCAATGGTAATCGGGCTGCAAAGGTGTGGGTAATCGTATTTCATTTTTGCTTCCTCCTCTTTTTTAAATCTGTAAAATACCCCATTTTTTTTTATTCAAACAGCATCCCCGGAAGGAAATGCAGTTTTTTGCCAATCGTTCTGGCAATGAATCCGACCAGAAGGCTGCTACGATGGTTCCCTCGCGGACACCGTTCAGCTCACGCGCCAGGAAGAACGAAGCGGCAGCGGCAATGACGGCCATCGAAACATCGAATGCGATTTTCGTCACACCGAACTCCGTTTCCCATCTGGCAACAACCGCGCGGACAAAGGATTCGCCCGGCAGCATGACAACATCAGCGAGCACTTCCATGTAAACACCGACGCCGAGGATCAGACATCCGATCAGAAGATAAGCAACTTTTGCCGCATACATCTGCGGATTCAGTGCGTTTAACAGAATCATACTGAAATCAATGAAAAATCCAAAGGCAATGGATACCGGGATCTGAAGAAGGGATTCCGGTTTGAAATTCTTTCCGAGAATCACAATCTGGAGAACGATCAGCAGGATGCTGAAGATGATCGTAAAGTTTCCGAGAGATAATGCAAAGTTAAGACTTAATACGTAAGGGATCGAAGAGATCGGAGACGTTCCGAGATTTGCTTTGGTGATGAGTGCAACCCCGAGGGAGTTTACAAACAGTCCCGCAAGAAAAATCAGGTAACGTTTCAGAAGGTCTTTTTTGTTGTTTGTCATAGGTGCAGTTCAAATCCTTTCCTCATAATTGTAATTCTTTGTTATCTTATCACCAACCGCAAAACATGTCAACTTTTACATGTTTTATTTTACTTATTTTTTCTGTGGATTTTCCGGTGAAGCTGTGCTATACTCAAAAACACAAAAGCAAAACGGTTTTGAAAAATTATTTGGATAAAGGAGTTTCATGCGAATGGGAACTTTGAAATATGCGATTCTCGGACTTTTGAACCGAAATGAAATGACAGGCTATGAACTGTCGAAAGAATTTGAGACAACCTTATTTGAATTCTGGAATGCAAAGCACAGCCAGATTTATCCGGAACTGAAATCACTGAACGCCGAGGGGCTGATCCAGTATCGGGTGGAAATCACGGGAAATGTGCTGGAGAAGAAGGTCTATACGATCACCGATGAAGGACGGCGCGATTTTTCGGAATGGGAAGAAACGCTCTGCCCGATCCAGACGGCATCCAAGGATGAATCCCGCCTGCGGCTCTTCTTCCTCGACGGCGCTTCGCCGGATTTTCAGCAGCGTTTTCTTGCCGACCAGCTTTCCCAGCATCAGAAGCATCTGGAACATCTGCTGGAAAACCAGAAAAAGTTTGATGAAATCCCTCCCACAGATGACCGCGCGTTTTCGGATTATCTCGTCCTGCGCGGCGCGGTGTACCGGGAAGAAGCTGCACTGCAGTGGATTCAGGAATGCATCAAACTTGGTGAGCAGCGGTCTGCGGAATTAAAAAAATAATTAAAAAATGCAGAGAACCTGTTTTTTCGGTTCTCTGCATTTTTTATAAACGTATTTATACTTATTTCTCCATTGCCTTTTTGATCGCTCCAAGCAGCTCCTCATACGTCTCATACGCCGGGATCTGCGGATAGTCGGCTTTGATCTTATCGGTCGAGCGGAACAGGAATCCTGCCTTGCTTGCCTGAATCATGCCGAGGTCATTATAGGAATCGCCGCTTGCGATCGTTTCGAATCCGATAGACTGCAGTGCTTTGACCGTGGTGAGCTTCGACTGCTCGACTCTCATCTTAAAGCCGGTGATCTCTCCGTCGTCTGCGACTTCCAGGGAGTTGCAGAACAGGGTCGGATAGCCGAGTTTTTTCATCAGCGGTGCGGCAAACTCCGTGAAGGTGTCGCTGATCAGGATCACCTGGGAGAAGGTGCGCAGCTCGTCGAGGAACTCTCTTGCGCCCGGCAGTGGATCAATCTTCTCAATCGTAGCCTGAATCTCTTTCAGTCCCAGGCCGTGCTCTTTTAAGATTCCAAGTCTCCATCTCATCAGTTTATCGTAATCCGGTTCGTCGCGTGTCGTTTTTTTGAGTTCCGGGATTCCGCTTGCCTCTGCAAACGCGATCCAGATCTCCGGTACCAGTACTCCTTCTACGTCCAGGCATGTAATATACATTGTTATAATCCCCTTTCCTGCGCTGCCCGCCTTGTTTGCCGACGGGGTTTTGTTTTTTTTCACAGCATCACTTTACCACACTATATCATAGAATCCATATCACTGCAAATTAAAATCACGTTTTATTTTTTTATACGTATATATCTCTCTAAAATTACATTCTTTTTACAAAATCGTTGTTTTTTACAAATTCATATATTTATTTATATGTTTTTTGACTATTGATTTATTTTTCATATATTTATATAATAATTACAATCATTTTTATTAATTT
>NZ_QUMG01000010.1:0-136012 GCF_003482095.1 Blautia sp. OF09-25XD | reverse complement strand
CATATTAACGAACGAATTTACTTTTCAGATAGTGCACTAATCTAAGGATAAATAAAAAACTAAAACCATCCAACAATACTTATGAAAGGAGACCACTCATCATGAAAAAATTAAAAACATGTCTTGCATTTTTTATTTGTTGTATTCTGTCCTTAAATATGGTAATTTGCAATGTAAAGGCAGATAATAATGTTGTTCTATCTAACAAAGCATATCTATTAAAAACCGGAATGCCACAAAAGGAAATAGAAAAGCTGGATGATGACGTCATGCAGTTCATTGTGGATGACTTAAAAAGTGGAGGTAAACATTTTGAATATATTAATTCAAATATCGAAAATCAAATATCGATACTCAGTAGCGAAACTTTAACCGGTATTTCCTTTACTGCATCAGCTTTTAAAAATGCATCAACCATTTATATCTATCCAACATACGAGTTTACTTCTAATAAACAACCTCGCGGAAAAGACAGTTTTTCTTTTCAATTAGGCGCTGCTATGAGACCGTATGAATATGGTGGAAAATTATGGTACAAAGATAATACTATGAACGATTGGAAAGTCGGAGGAACTCTTACTGCAAATAATCAGCAATTATCTGGTGCTGAATTTTCAGGGAGTCAACTAGGAACACCCGACTATGCCATGAAGCTTAAAGGTGTTACATACTGTCACGCTACTGCAGGTAATAGCAGTGATAAAAGAATTGTAATGGGATACTTATATAATCCCCAGAAAACCGGCTACAGTATCTCTTTTTCCTACAACGGTGGTGGAATTAGCTACTCTCCATCAGGAACAGCCTATACTGCATATAAAACAATGAACCTAAGTTATTAAACTTTCATTCACCACATACAAGTACATTTAATTTCTAATTACTCTTTCAAAGTAACAATTTGCCTATCCAGAAGCACAAATTTCTCTGATAGGCAAATTGTGTTTAAGGTATTTTCAAGTAATTTAAGTAAAATCATGAGCAAGTCGCCATTACTCGTAGAAAAACGGGCAGATTATGAATGTTTTAGGAATTGCAGGAACAAAAAGTACAGAACAACCATTCAAAAAAACTTTTAAATCCGGCATCAACTGAATAAAGCCATAAATAAGAGGTAACTCATTATGAAAAAAATCAAATTTTTATTTTTCACCCTGTTATTCTGTTTTTCTGTTCCAGTCAAAGCAGACACTGCATTCGAAAATGACGATACGGTATTGTGCTCTTTTTTAAAAGAAAACGTACCAGAAAATGCTTCGCCAATAGAATCCAGTTTAGAAAACGAGTATCGAAAAACTTCTTCCAAACCTATCGATTTCTATTTTTTTAAACGATCTGAAAAGACAAAAAGTTTCCAAGATCTGTATGCCGCAAATGTACTCACCTATCAGGAAAAATCAGATCGTTCTTTGTTATATCAGACAGTTTTCGATTTTCAAAATATAACCCAGGTAAGAACTGCGAAAGAAGACTTTATCCGTCTGGAGACAGATCCACTGATGTATCTTTTTGAATTAGAAAAAGCAGAATTGTGGACTCGGAACAGCACGGAAGAACCCTGGACGCTGGAACGGAAAATCACAACGCCTGGAAACCCAGATTTTTATCTTCCTTATAGCCAGTTTTCTTCTGATAAAAAATATTTTCGAATTCTGGCATCTTTTTCCTGGAGCCCGAGCCCTGCTGAGGAAAGCGAAGTTTCTTCGCCAGAATATCATTGCATTTATACCTCTGTGTATCCGGTATATCAGATTCCGGTGAAAGTACTCGTTTTGATATGCGGAGGCGCAGCTTTCTTCTTTCTCTACCGGAGACACAAAAAAAATCATATCTCCCAAAAAGATGTTCCGTAGCTACGCCTTTTCAACATGTTTTCGTCACTGTTCAGAGCCAACTTCCAAAATGCTACGCATCTCATCGGTGTGGCTTTATCTGCTTTTCATCGCATCCCGAATCCGCTCCAGTGCCTCGGTCAGGGTTGCGCGCGGGCAGGCGATGTTGATCCGCTGGAAGCCGCGACCGCAGTCTCCGAAGATCTTGCCGCTGTCGAGCCACAGCTTCGCCTTGTTGATGATCAGGTCTTCCAGTTCGTCGACAGAAAGCCCCGTCTCGCGGAAATCGAGCCATACGAGATATGTTCCCTCCAGGTCGATCATCTTCACGCCCGGAATCTGCTCCTCCACATACTGCCTTGTAAATTCTGCATTTGCCTTCACATAGGAAAGCATTGCCTCATACCACTCCTCGCCCTTATTATATGCCGTCTCGCATGCCACCAGACCCATCACACCAAGCTGGCTCGTTCCGGCTGCATCGAGCTGTTTCCGGAATTTCGCACGGAGTTCCGGGTTGGCGATAAAGATGTTTGACATCATCATACTTGCCAGATTGAATGTCTTACTCGGCGCGGTGCAGGTGATCGTGATGTCCTCGTACTCTTTTTTGATCGCAGCAAACACCTGATGCTCGCCCTTAAAAATGAAATCTCCATGGATCTCATCACTTACAACGGTCACGCCGTACTGCACGCAGAGATCGCCGATCGCCGTCAGCTCATCTTTCGTCCAGACTCTTCCGACCGGATTGTGCGGATTGCAGAGGAAAAAGAGCTTTACGTTTTCAGCTTTCAGCTTCTCCTCGAAATCCGCCACATCCATGTGATAGCGGTTATCATCGCCGAGCACCAGCGTGCTGCTGACAACTCTTCTGCCGTTATCCGCAATGACTTCCGAAAATGGATAGTAAACCGGTGACTGGATCAGCACGGCATCCCCGGGCGCGGTGTAAGCCTTGACTGCCATCGCAAGTGCAAATACAACGCCTGGCGTTTTGATCAGCCATTTTTCTTTCGGCTGCCAGTTGTGATGACGTTTCATCCATCCCGCAACGGCCTCAAAATACGGAGTCTGCGCATCGCTGTAGCCGTAAATGCCCATTTTCGCACGCTCTACCAGCGCATCCTCGATGTAGGAGGATGTCTCAAAGTCCATGTCCGCCACCCACAGCGGCAGCACATCGGATGGCATGCCGCGTTTTACTGCAAAGTCATATTTTAAACAGTCTGTATTTTTTCGGTTGATGATTCTGTCAAAATCAAGATTTCTTTCCGCCATTTTTCTCTTCCTCGATTTCTGCAAAGACCTTCGTAAGCTCGCCGATTAGGTCCTCGATATTTTCAATTCCGACGGAAAAACGAAGGGTGCTCTCCGTAATTCCGTTCCGCTCACGGATTTCCTTCGGCACATCGGCATGTGTCTGCGTCGTCGGATACGTAACGAGTGTCTCCACGCCGCCGAGGCTCTCTGCGAAACGGATCATTCTTACCTTTTCCAGAATGGCAAGGGCAAACTCTTTGCTCTCGAGCTGGATTGTCAGCATGGCACCGAAGCCTCTTGCCTGTTTTTTCATAATCTCATAGCCCGGGTGATCCGGCAGTCCCGGATAAATCACTCTTGTGACTGCTTTCTGTTGCTGCAGCCATGCGGCAATCTGTTTTGCATTCTCCTGGGAGCGTTCCATGCGGATGCCAAGCGTCTTCATGCCGCGCAGTACCAGCCAGCAGTCAAACGGAGCAAGGCCTGCACCTGTTGTCTTGATCAGGAAACGCAGTTTTTCCTGAATATCTTCGCGGTTCGTCACGATAAAGCCTGCCAGTGTATCGTTGTGACCACTCAGGTATTTCGTGCCGCTGTGAATCACAACGTCCGCACCGAGATCGAGCGGATTCTGAAAATACGGGGACATAAAGGTGTTGTCCACAATCAGAATCAGGTTGTGGCGTTTTGCGATATCTGCCATCTTTCTGATATCGGTTACGTTCATCATCGGGTTCGTCGGGGTCTCGATGTAGATGGCTTTTGTATTTTCTTTCACATAGCTTTCCACGTCATCACGACAGCAGTCGATGCCGGAAAATTCGACGCCGTTTTTCTCGTTCACATGGTGGAACAGACGAATGCTTCCGCCGTACAAATCGGAATCCGCAATGATGTGGTCTCCCGGGCGGAACAGCTCCATCAGAAGTGAGATCGCTGCCATGCCGGAGCTTAATGCAAACGCATCAATTCCGTTTTCCAGTGCAGCCACCATCTTCTCCAGATGCTCTCTGGTCGGGTTCTGCAGTCTGCTGTAATCAAATCCGGTGCTCTGTCCTACGCCCGGATGCGCATACGTTGCGGTCTGATAAATCGGGTAGCTGAGTGCGCCGTAGTGGCTACACTGTCCCTCGTCCTCTTCTAAATGGATACATTTTGTGTCAATTCCTCTTGCCATATGAATAATCTCCTGTTATTTCGTGATTTTTCTTTCTATACTAATCTGATAGGTTTTGCAACGTAACCTATCATAACAGAAAATGCGGCGTTTGTATATTCCCTTTTTTCTTTGACTTGTTATAAGTTTTTCCTATAACCGTTATAAAAAAACGCCGCCAGAAGATTTTTTCTCCCGGCGGCCGCTCTTGCATCCATATTTTAAATAAGTTCCGCACAGATCGGATAATGATCGGAAAGGCACACACCGTCCTTCTGCTCCGTCCATTTCTCCACCTTTTTCAGTTCCCAGTCCCCTTTGAGAATGATGTAGTCAATCGAGCACTGCGGATCGTTCGGATCATCGCGATGATAGTTGTGGAAGGTAATGCCGATTCCTTCCGTCGCATTCACAAGACCTGCAGTTTCCCTCAGCGGTTTCATCTCTTCGCTGTCCGGCTCGGCATTGAAGTCGCCGCTAAGAATCACCGGCACATCGGCAAATGCTTTCTCTGCTCTCAGATGTGCGAGAATCTGCTCCAGGCCAAGCTTTCTCGCCCCGGCGCACTCGTGATCCAGATGGGTGTTGATGACGCGGAACACTTTTCCGGTCTCCATATCCTCAAATACCACATCCGTCGCAGTACGCGGGCACATACTCTGTACCGGATAGCGGGATCCCGGCACGTACGGTGTCGGTGACAGCCAGAAGGTTTCCAGGCTCACACTCTGAAAACGTTCTTTCCGATAGGCAATGATCATTGCCTCACCGGTCAGATCCTTTTCTCTTCCACATCCGGCAATGTAATATTCCGTCAGATTTTCCTTCAGCCAGGCAGCCACATGCGGCAGTACCTCCTGAAAACCGATGATATCCGGCTTTTCCTGTCTGATTTTTTCCAGAATCAGCGGTCTGCGGTAGATAAAATTATTGGCTCCATCCTGGCCAAAATCACAGCGAATATTAAATGTTACATATTTCATCGTAAAATCCCTCTTTTCATTTGTTTTCCTAACCCTTATTTTTGCTGGAAAGCGCTGTGCTTTCTCTTCTTTTTCTTCGTATTCACACGGCGCAGACACGCATAGCGCAGCTTCAGCCGCATTTTCCAGCTGCAGCCCGGTACCGGCTCCATCAGCTTTTCCAGAAAATGGTTCAGCGTACGTTCCTCATAAGGAGACAGCAGACTCTCGCCGTAGATATGTTTCTCGATCAGATGGCAGACACGCGTATATTCGCCTGGTTCGACCGCCGGAAATCTGCGGGCGAGTTCTGCATCGGTTGCTGCTGTTTCCCAGCCAAGACCGGCATCTATGCCCCACAGACAAAGATACTGGTAAATTCTTGCTTCCGTTCTCCGGATCCGCCTGCCCGGCCGCTCCTTCTGCTGTTTCTTTGCCGCCGGTCCAAGGCAGATGATCCGCGCCGCCTCCGCCGCAATCACAAGCAGCGTCAGCAGAATCAGAAGCACGCCAAGCAGCCCGAGAAGAAACAGCGAAACACTGCGCAGTACCGGAAGAACGGCTTCGCCTGCCTTGCTCTTTCGGTTTTCCACACCGGTAATCTGCTCCGCCGACAGCGAATTGTTCTCCAGCACCACATTCTTCTGGACAGAATCTGGACTTCCGACCATTTTCTGAAGAGATGCAACATTATACAGGAACAGTTTGTTTTTTAGGTATTTTCTTTCACTTGTTTTTCTGTTGCTCCTTCCTCCATTTTTTGCTCTGCCTTAACTTCTAAAGACCATCCCAGAAAAACGCAAGTATTTTTAGTATTCCAGATACGCCCCTTTCATCGGGCTTGCTGCGTGGAGGCTGAAAAGACGGAGTACGCCTTTTTTGTATTTCGGCTCGCGCGGTTTCCAGTTCCGGCGGCGTTCTTTTAAGATCGCATCAATTTCTTCCATGGACTTGCGTTCTCCTGCGATTCCGATGATGTTAAGTTTTCGTTCCTTCACATCAATCTCAATCAAATCCCCTTCCTCGACGAGTGCGATCGGGCCGCCGTCTACAGCTTCGGGACTGCAGTGGCCGATGACCGGGCCGGTGGAGGCGCCGGAGAAACGGCCGTCGGTGATAAGCGCGATGCTCTTTCCAAGCTCTTTGTCGCTGCTGATTGCCTCGGAAGTATAGAACATCTCCGGCATACCGCTGCCTTTCGGGCCTTCGTAGCGGATGAAGACGGCGTCGCCTTTCTGAACCTTATGTTTCAGCACGGCATCGAGGCACTCCTCCTCGCTGTCGAACGGTCGGGCACGGAGGACGGCGTGGAACATTTCTTTCGGGCAGGCCGTGTGCTTGATGACGGCTCCCTCCGGCGCAAGGTTTCCGCGCAGAACAGCGATGCTGCCGTCCGTTCCGATCGCCTTGTCATACGGGCGGATAATATCTTCTTTTGTAATCGAAGTTCCATACCGCTCATTAAATTTTGCGAGCCATCCGCTGCACTTCTCATAAAATCCATTTTCACGAAGCTCCGCCAGATTTTCACCCAGTGTCTTTCCGGTCACTGTCATCACATCGAGATGCAGATGATCTTTGATTTCTTCCATAATCGCCGGAACGCCGCCCGCATAATAGAAGCACTCTGCCGGCCATCTTCCCGCCGGGCGGACATCGAGCAGATACCGCGCGTTGCGGTGCAGACGATCGAATGTGTCGCCGGTAATCTCGATGCCGAACTCATGCGCAATGGCCGGGATGTGCAGCAGGCAGTTTGTGCTTCCCGAAATTGCCGCGTGGACAAGAATCGCATTCTCAAAACTCTCTTTCGTCACAAGATCGCTTGGCCGCATATGCTCCATCTGTGCCAGTTTTACCGCCTGGCTGCCTGCCTCCTGTGCATATGCCAGAAGATCCGGGCTTGTCGCCGGCATCAGAGCGCTTCCAGGCAGGGCGAGGCCGAGTGCCTCCGCCATGATCTGCATCGTGGATGCCGTTCCGATAAACGAACAGGCACCGCAGCTCGGGCAGGCATTGCATTTCGCCCAGTCGAGCTTCTCCTCGTCGATCTCACCGCGCTCAAATTTTGCGCTGTACATGCCAAGCTGCTCCAGTGTCAGCATCTCCGGTCCCGCATTCATCGTTCCGCCCGGCACAACAACCGCCGGAATATCGACACGCGCAAGGCCGATCAGATTGCCCGGCATACCCTTGTCGCAGCTCGACAGATAGACGCCGCCGTCAAACGGTGTCGCATTCGCGTGGATCTCGATCATATTGGCGATCATCTCGCGGCTCGCAAGACTGTAGTTGATGCCGTCCGTTCCCTGGCTCTCGCCGTCACAGATGTCGGTGCAGAAATACCGCGCCCCGAAGCCCCCCGCTTCCGCAACGCCTTTCCGCACTTCCTCGACCAGCAGATTTAAGTGGCCGCTTCCCGGGTGGCTGTCCCCGTACGTACTCTCCACCATAATCTGCGGTTTTTCAAGATCCTCTTTTTTCCATCCTGTTCCAATCCGGAGCGGATCCATCTCCGGTGCAAGTTTCCGCATTTCCTGACTCTTCAGCATTTCCTTCTCCTCCCGCTGTTTTTTAGGTATTAAAAATACTCTTTCTGCTTTTCACTATAGCAATCCCTGTATTTGATTGCAAGACAAAAAAGCTGCAGTCTGCAGGGATTCCCCACTGACCGCAGCCTCTCTGAACAGCTCACAGATTTCTCTGTTTTCTGTTTGCCTGCTTCCGCAGATAATTTCCAATGCTTGTAAAACTAAGCAGCGTCACAATCAGAAAAACACCCGGGATCAGAATGATCCACCATGCCTTTGTCATCAGCGCTTTTTCCGAGAGTGACAGCATGCTGCCCCAGGAAATCACCTCCAGTGGAAGACCGATTCCCATAAAACTCAGTGTGGATTCTGCTACAATCGCACTTCGGATGTTCATAACCACCATAAACATAATAGACGAAAAAAAGTTCGGTGCCAGATGGTGCCATAAAATATAGAAAAAGCTGCCTCCCATACAGCGCGACGCAATCACGTATTCACTGTTCCGGATCTGCCGTACTTCGGTCCGCACAACCTTTGTAATGCTTGTCCAGCTTGTCATTCCGATCACGGCAGAAATCGTAATCACATTGGATTTTCCCGCAGCGGCCAGAAGAAAAATGACAAGAAGAAGATTCGGCACCGACAAAAAGATCTCGGTCAGCCGCATCAGAAGTGCGTCCAGCCACGCCGGTGCACATCCGCTGACTGCGCCGAAGAGAACGGCAATCACAGTGGAAATCAGCGTAGAAAGCAGACCGATCGCCAACGATATTCTGCCGCCGTACCAGATCATCGAGAAAATATCTCTTCCCATCGTATCGGTTCCAAACAGAAATTCCCGGCACGGCATGACGGAACAGTTTTTCAGATCCATATATGAGGGATCCTTCGTCATGATCTGCCGACAGAAAAGGCAGCCCAGCACAAGAAGACCCAGAAAAAGCTCTGCTGCCACCGGCCGTCCTGATACCATTTTTTCTTTTTTTCTGCTTCTGTTTTTTCTGCAGGCCTCTCTCCTGCAAATTGAAATAATTGTGTTTTTTCTGTCACAGCATCATTACCTCCGATGTTTCTGCCGCTTCTTTCTCCCGCATCCGCGGATCAATTCTCTCGTTGATGATCTGTGCCGCCATATTGCACAGAATCACAACGATTCCGGACATCAGGCAAAGCAGCATCAGAAGATTGTAATCTTTGTACCGTGCGCTCTCATACGCCAGCGTTCCGATACCGGGATACGAGAAAACCGTTTCTACAATATAGGTTCCCCCCAGCACATGCGGAACAGAAATGGCCATGATGCCAAGATACGACGGAATCGTATTCCGCAGGCAATGCCGGAACAGAACCGTCTTTCGTTTCAGCCCCTTGGCTCTTGCCAGAAGCACATACTCTTCCCGCACTTCATCCAGAATTTTATTGCGGATCATGTATGCGTAATACCACAAATGACTCAGCACTACGACCGTCATCGGCAGGATCAGATGACAGACACGGTCAGAAAAATCTGCCTGTTTTCCAACAGAGTAGGCACCGGAACTCGGCAGCCATTTGAGCTGCATGGAAAAAACAAGAATCAGAAGCAGCGACAGCCAGAATTCCGGAATACATCCCGTGATGGTTCCCACCTTACAGATGATGCGGTCCAGCCATGTGTCTTCCTTCCATGCACAGAGAATTCCAAGAAGCAGCGCGAGGGTGAAAATCAGCAGAAACCCAATGCCGCCAAGCACCAGCGTATTTCCAATTCTTCCCTCGATCACGCGCGTTACATCCATTTTATATTTGTACGAAATTCCGAAATCCCCATGCAGCGCATTGCCTGCCCAGCGAATATACTGTACGGAAATGGGATCATTCAATCCCAATTTTTCTTCGGCCCACGCTCTTTCTTCGGGCGTCATTTTTTCCACGCGGTCTCCGTAATATGATACCAGCGGATCTCCCGGCGCAAGCCTTGAAATATAAAATACGAGCACAGACAGCAGCAGAACACTTGCCAGAAATGCCGCTGCCTTTTTCCCATAATAAAGTACTCTGTTCCGGCTTTTCATGTCGCATCGCCTCCCTCCATCAGCACAAAATGGTCTTTTTCCACTTCCTGTAGGGTTCCTTTCCGGGAGAATTCCATATTGGCAAAATCCGGAACGGCTCTCGCCCGTTCCCTTCGCGGATCCGGAATCGGAATGGCCGCGATCAGCGCTTTTGTATACGGATGCAGCGGATTTTGAAACACGGCTCCTGCCGGACCGGTTTCCACCAGCTTTCCATGATACATCACACCTACTCTGTCACACAAAAATTCGACCATATCCAGATCGTGTGCAATGAACAGGATCGAAAAGCCATGCTCCTTCTGCAAATGGCGGAACAGATTCACAATCTGCGCCTGGATCGACGCGTCCAGCGATGCAATCGGCTCATCTGCTACCAGAAGCTCCGGCTCCATCGTCAGAGCCCGTGCAATCGCAACGCGCTGCCGCTGTCCGCCGGATAATTCTCCCGGATATTTTTTCAGATATTCCGGATCCAGCCCCACGTATTTCATCTGGAATCTGGCTTCCTCCTCATAGCTTCCCCGCAGCGGCCGGATTTTCTGCACGCGCATCGGCTCCTCAATAATGTCGCGGACCTTCATCCTCTGATTCAGACTGGAACCGGAATCCTGAAAAATCATCTGGCGTGTCGTCTGCAGCATTTTTTTATTTTTCCGGAACTGGCCTCTGTCGCAGGTATCAATCCCTTTATAATAAATCTGGCCGGCATATGGCTGATAAATATTCATCACACAGCGTGCAGCGGTAGATTTTCCGGAACCGGATTCTCCTACCAGTCCAAAAATTTCTCCTCTTCGAATCTGAAACGATACATCATCGACTGCCTTGACTGCTGTTTTCCGAGACAGTGGAAAAATATGGGTCAGATGACGCACATCCAGCAAAATCTCATGTTCCATCTGTGTTTCCTCCTATCGGCGGCACAACCTTCGGTGCTCTCTCATCCAGCAGCCATGTTGCCGCATAATGGCTGTCTGTGACCCGGAACATCGGCGGCTCCTCCTCAAAATCAATTTCCAGCGCATAAGCATTGCGGCTGGCAAAGGCATCGCCTTTCGGCGGATGGAGAAGAGACGGCGGCATTCCCGGGATAGACGGCAGGCTTTCTTTTCCCCTCGAAAACGCCGGTATGGAACGCAGCAGTCCCCACGTATACGGATGACGGGGATCATAAAAAATCTCATCCACGGTCCCGATCTCTACGATTTTTCCTGCATACATGACCGCTACCCGGTCTGCGATCCGCGCTACAACGCCAAGGTCATGTGTGACAAAGACCGTCGCCGTTCCCAGTTTTTTCTGAATTTCCCGAAGCAGGTCCAGAATCTGTGCCTGAATCGTCACATCCAGCGCTGTCGTCGGCTCATCAGCAAACAGAATTTCCGGATTGCCCGCCAGCGCAATCGCCAGTACGATCCGCTGCCGCATTCCGCCGGAAAAGTGATACGGATATGCCTTTTTCCGCTCTTCTGCCTGCTCGATTCCCACCAGCTGCATCAGTTCTGTCACTCTCTGTTCCACTTCTTCTTTTCCCATGTCTTTCTGATGCGCCCGCACTGCCTCTGCAATCTGCGCTCCGACTGTCATCGTCGGATTTAAGGAAGTCATCGGATTCTGGAAAACCATCGAGAACAGTTTTCCCCGCAGTTCCCGCATTCTTCGCTCCCCGTATCCTGCAATTTCTTCTCCATTGACCAGAATTTTTCCGTTTTTGATCTTTGCATTCTCCGGCAGCAGCTTCATAATGCTTTTGCAGAGCACACTTTTTCCGCAGCCTGACTCGCCTACAACAGCGAGCACCTCACCTGCACTCAGGGAAAAGCTGACATCGCGGACCGCCTGTACTTCCCCCTCATCCGTAAAAAAGCTGACGGAAAGATGTTCCACTTTTAATCGTTCCTTCATTCCGTTTTTCTCCTGTACAGACAAAAAGGAGGTAACCATACCTCCTTCGTCTGCTTTTTTGTTTTTATTCTTCGATTGTCCAGTCCTGAATATTCCAGAAAATACCAACGCCGTGGTGGCCCAGCACCGTGTCTTTGGAAATTCCCTGAATACCGGAATCTGCCACATAATTTGCATCAATATAACAGATGAATGCATAGGCCGGATCTTCTGCCAGTTCTTCCTGGAATTTTCCGTAATATTCTTTCCGCACTTCCGGATCGTCACTCTGGCGGGCAAGAGACAGATACTCATCTACTTTTTCATTGGAATAGCTCGAATAATTCGCCCCTTTGTCCGTGCCGAAAACTTTATATGTATGATCGTCCGCATCGAACGGGCTTCCCCAGCCGATCAGGCAGGCCATCTGTCCGCCCCAGTCCATCTGTGCCGGAATTTCTACGGTACAGTTGATTCCGGTTTCCCGGAGCTGCTGTGCTGCTGCCTGGGCAATATCAATGCGGTCCTGCTCACCGGACATCACGCTGATGACAAAACCGATTTCTTCGCCGTCCCGCTCATAGAAACCATCGCTGTTTCTGGTGCATCCGGCCGCTTCCAGAATTTCCTGTGCTTTTTCCGGATTGTAATCATAATGTTCTACGTTTTCGTTATTGTAAATGTTCCGCTGCAGCGGACTGTATGCCGCCATTCCCTCGCCAAGAAGCACAGAATCGATAATGGCCTGGCGGTCAATCGAATAACAGACGGCCGGAATGATATCCCTGTTTTTCGTCCAGTAATCATTCGCAAAGTTAAATAAGATTCCGCGGTAATCTGCCGTTGTCATGTCGTAGCAGGTAAAACCGTCTTTTTCTTTGAAATTCTGCGCATTTTTCGGGTCAAGCAGCGCCAGATCCAGTTCGCCGGATTCCAGCTGCATTGCCTGTGCATTATCATCCGGTACAATTTTGAAAATGACCTTGTCAATCTTTGGTGCACCGAGGTAATAATCTTCATTTTTTACCAGAACAATCGACTGGCCCTCGTCCCAGCTCTCCAGTTTATACGGGCCGGTTCCAACCGGTGCACGGAAGAAATCCGATTCCTGCATGTTTTCACCTTCCAGCAGGTGCTTCGGCAGGATGGCCATCGTCATGTATTCCAGGAAAGCCACGTTCGGCTCGGAAAGGCGGAAGGAAACGGTGCTGTCATCTATAACTGTAATCTCTTCTACATCCTCATAATTTGGTGCATTTTCAGATCCGTTTTCCGGATCCATGATCGCTTCGATGGTGAATTTCACATCGTCCGCCGTAAATTTTTCTCCATCATGCCATTGGATGCCGTCCCGGATATGAAAGGTGTAGGTGCAGGTTTCTGCATCGTACTCCCATTTTTCTGCCAGACCCGGAACAATGTTGTCATCCGCATCGTGTGCGGTCAGTCCGTTGAACAGCAGTAGATTAATTTCACCGTGCTCATCCATCGCCGGATTAATCCTGGTATAATCAGCAGAACCGTAAACCAGGGTTGTCTCTGCCTCCCCTGTCTGGCCGGAAGAAGCTTCCGTCTCTGTTTTCGACAAATCTGTACTGTTGCTGTTTTTCCCGCTGTCCTGACCGCATGCCGCAAGGGATGCTGCAAGAGACACCATCAGCATCAAAGATAATATTTTCTTTTTCATCCTTTTCCTCCCATTTTCAGACCGTTTTTACCCGGACTGACCGCTTTTTTGCTTTGTACTCCCATGATCTGCGCGCCTGATCCATGTACTGTTCGTTCATTATATTTGATATTTCAGGCTCTCACAAGCCGGGTGGGGGGATATTTTTTCCTTTTCCCGTAAAGTCAATTGTCTCTCCATCTTTCTCTCCAGTTCCGGCCTGCTGCCCGGCATGGAAGCACAAGAAAGAATCCTGCCCGGAGGGCTTTTTAATTTACAGGAAAATTCAACGAAATTTCCTGTAAATCAAAAAATGACCTTGCGCAGGGGATCGTTCCTCTGCATCAAGGTCATTTTAACTTTCGTATTTTTGTCGAATTTTACAGCATGTTAATGACAAATCCAGCCAGCATCGTCGAAAGAACGGTGATAACCGTAATTCCTCCCACGACATACGGCACATTCAGCGTATCTTCGATAAACGCTTTCTCCTCCGGTGTCTCTCCGACTGCATCGCCGACCTCGCGGCAGATGACTACGTTGCTCGGGAATCCGAGGAACTGCTCGACACCGATGCCGACTGCCAGGTCTTTGTCGCCCACGAGTTTCCAGGTCGGAAGAACCCAGCCAACCAGTGCAACACCGATCAGCGCTGCGGCGAACAGAACGATTGTCTGGAATGCCATGGTGCCGAGATCGCTTAAGGAAACTTTCGCCAGGGACGGGATGATGGAACCGAAGACAGCAATCATCATGAGGCCGTAGGAGTTCGATTTCTGCAGCGGTTTCGTCGGAACGAGTCCTGAAGCAACACAGACAACGCCGAGAAGCAGAGCCCAGATGCTGTAGTTGATCGGGGTCAGATCGCCAAGAATATGGGCAACCCAGGAACCGGCTGCCACGAGTGCCATCATGACGTTGGCAGAATACCATTCTTTATGTTTGTCTGCAAAGAAAACTTTTGCGGAAGCACCCTTTCCGGTCTCCTGCTTTTGGAACTGTGTCGGATTCTCGCGGTACGCTTTCAGCAGTTTCTTTCCATAGCGGATACCCATCGCAGATGCGATCGGCGCACCGACGAATTTCTGTACGGAATAGATGACTGCACAGAGTGCTGCTGCCGTTGCCAGCCCTTTTTCTGCTGCGGCGCTTGCCATCAGCGAAGTCGCCATTGCCGCACCGTTGATAACCGGCATGCCGACGAGCACAGTGTCAAATCCGATGATCGGGGATGCCAGAAGCATCACAAGGCAGGACGCCAGCATACAGAGTGCCGCCATTAATACGGTTCTCCACTCTTCGATCAGCTGTTTCACGTTCAGGGTCGTACCCATGTTGAACAGTACTATCGCGATTGCCAGTTTCGATAACGCCGTAAGGCCTCCCTGGTCGATGATGTCCGCCGGGAACAGTTTCGTCAGAAAGCCTACCAGGAACAGAAGCATGACGACCATCATTCCGGACAGCTTTCCTTTTGTAATTTTACCGACAATGTCGCCGAGTGCAAACACGATCAGAACAATCATGAAGCTGGAGAACATTGCGTTGTTTGTTAAAATCTCAGCCATTTCTTTTTCTCCCTTACTCTTTTTAATTTGAAATTATACATAATTTTCTTTTATTTTGCAAGTTTTATCCAGTTTTTATTTTATATTTTGCATATTTATGCAATCCTTCCAATTATCCGCGCCACAAGCTCTCCGGCATGATAGAAGTCATCGAGATACAGATATTCTTCGGTCGAATGATTCTTGAAATATCCTGTTGCGATACCGACACAGGTGATTCCCTTCTGATTGAAAATATTGCCGTCCATACCGCCGCCTCCGCCGTTGATCTGCGGTTCGATTCCCATCTCTTTCAGGGATTCCGTGACGATCTGAATCATCTCGGAATCCTCCGGGATGAAGAACGGCAGGAAGGTGTTTTCTCTTTTAAATTCCACACGCGCACCGCGCTTTTCTGCGATTTCACGGCAGTGCGACTGGAAATACGCTTCATAGCGGTCGAGTTTTTCTCCCGACCGGCTCCGCATCTCTCCGCGCAGGATTGCGTGGTCGCAGACAACGTTCATTGCCTCGCATGTTTTGGACCAGAGGTGAGAAAAGTTCGACGTTGTATTTTCATCCAGTCTTCCCGTCTCCATCGTTGCGAGCATTTCCGCCATAATTTTTGCCGCATCAATGCCTTTCTCCGGCTCATTTCCCGCATGGGCTGCCTTGCCGAAAACCTGTGCTTCCAGAAGGGCACGGCCCGGCGCACCATTTACAATTCGGCCGATGCGTCCCGGGGAGTCGAGCACATACATCGTTTTTGATGTCAGCAGGCTTACATCGAATGCTTTCGCACCGTACAGACCGGCCTCCTCGCCGACCGTAAAGAGGATCTCCAGTTTCGGAAGCGCCTTCCCGGATTCAATCGCCTGACGCACGCCCTCTAAAATGGCTGCCACACCGGACAGATCATCCGCCGCCAGAATCGTGTCGCCCGAAGAACGAAGGATTCCATCCTCCTCCACCGGTTTGATTCCAATGCCGCCCGGCACACGGTCCATATGGGAACAGAAACAGACAACACCGTCCCGCTCTCCTTCCCGAACCGCCAGAATATTGCCGCACACGCCGCCAAACGTAGCCCCGGCCTCATCCCGCGTAATCGCAAATCCCATCTGCTCCAGTTTTTTCACCAGATGCTCTGCAATCTCCGTCTCCTGACCGCTCGACACATCAATCCGCATCAATTCGGTCAGTTCATCTAACATACGTTGATTTTTCATTTCTTTTCCACTCTCCATTCTTGAAAAAAATTTTCAAAAACAATTCTTCTACATCTTACCATTTGCCTTTCGTCCTTAATAGGTGTAAAATTATGCCATAATTCATTTTTATGTCTTTAATTCTCGGAAAGGAATTTTATATATGAAAATCGGCGTAACAGGTTCTGACCATATCTGCGACAGGATTCAGAAAACGCTGGAGAAGCGCATGCCGGACCTTGAAGTGGTCTACCGGCGTTCCAACGATTACCGGTACGGTCTGGAAGCGGCTGCCCAGTTTCAGAAAGGGAAAGTATCCGGCATTATTTTTACTGGGCCGACCAACTATCACTATGCTTTAAAGCGGCTGGAGCCAAACGTTCCCTGGACCTTTCTTCCGCACAATCAGGCTTCCATCTTAAAAGCGCTGGCAGAATCTGCTGTCCGTTATTCCTGCGTGCCGGATGTCATCAGTATCGATATGTATGAGGAACAGCTTGTGCAGGGAACGCTGGAAGAGATCGGCATTTCCAATGGCCGCGTCCTTGTGGCACACGGCTCTTCTCCCAATCAGGGCGATTTTCAGGATGCCCTCACGGATTTTCACCGTTACAACTATTTTCACAACGGGGCAAAAATCTGCTTTACCAACATGGAAAAAACGTATGAGGCACTGTCGGCAGAAGGCATTCCCTGCATCCGCATCTCGGTTTCCGAGGATGTAATTCTGGAACAGGTTTATCATCTTCAGTTTCTGGAAAATACGGCGCAGAAGAACCGCGGGCAGAGTGCTTCCGTGCAGATCTATTTTGATTATTCCTTTGATCAGGAGACGGATCTTTCGCTCCGGGAATGGGAGAAGGTTCATTATCAGAATGAGATGCGCGAGCTGATCTACTCTGCCGCCCACCGCATGGGGGCTGCTGCGTTCTCCGAGGGCGCTTCTATTTTTTATATCATGTCATCCCGTCCGGTTCTGATGCGGGAATTTATTCAGAACGGGGAATATCAGAAGATTCTGTTTCACGGACAGCAGACGCCGCACAACCGGCTGTGGATCGGCATCGGCTACGGTGATACTCCCATGGGGGCGAAATCCCGCGCGGCAATGGCGCTCAACCACTCGATCGCGGACCGCTCCGGCGCGAACTATATTGCGGAGGATGAGCATCAGTTTACCGAAATTAAGATCGATGACCCGACCGATCACACGGCGTATCTTCTGCACCGGCTTCACATCAGCAGCAGTACGTATGAAAAACTGAAAGAGATTCTGCGGTCACATGATCAGGTAATCACTTCCGCACAGCTCGCTGCAGATATGGGGATCACGGAGCGGAGCGCCAACCGGCTGATTCTGCGGCTGGAACAGGAAAACTGTGTGACCACGATCGGCAAAATCAGCGGCGGCAGGGGACGGCCGGCACGGATTATGAAAATCACTTTATAAAACATAAGAAATGGAGAATGTTTATGGATAAAAGAACGGAACAGGCATTTGCCTATCTCGAGAAAAACGAACACAGTATGATGGAGCTGCTGAAAAATCTTGTCTCCATTGAAACACCTTCGGCTGATCGCGAGGCGAATGAGCGGATTGCGGCGCATCTCGATACGTACTGTGATGCGCTCGGCATGGAGCGTCAGATTCATCACTTTGAGAAGGCTGGCCCGACGTTTGCCGCGTGGACCCGGCCGCAGGAAAAGAAGCCGATTCTTCTGCTTGGGCATATGGATACAGTTCATGCGGTTGGAAAGTTCGGCCCGGAACCGTTTCTTGTGAAGGATGACCGCGTGTACGGTCCAGGCGTTTATGACATGAAGGGCGGCGATGTGATCGCGCTGTTTGTGCTCCGCGCACTGAATGCGGTCGGGTATGAGGACAGACAGATCAAACTGGTGCTCACCGGTGATGAGGAAGTCGCCCATGCATTTTCCCACGGCGAGGCCGGAAAGCTTGTCGAGCAGTATGCCAGCGGCTGTGAGGCGGCTTTTAATCTGGAATCGGGCTACACCAGCGGCGAAGTGACTACGAGAAGAAACGGCGGCGCGATCATTCGCGTGAAAGTAAAGGGCAAAGCGGCTCATGCAGGAAAGGAGCCGCAGAAAGGCGCGAGTGCGATTCTGCAGGCGGCGCGCATGATTACAGAGATTGAGAGCCGCTCGGTGTTCGGCTATCTTTCCTTCAACTGCGGCCGTATTTCAGGCGGAACCGGAGCCAATGTCATCCCGGATTCCTGTGAGTTTTCCATCGGTATCCGATACGCGGCAAATGCGCAGTATGAAGAAGCCATCGCTTTCTTAAAAAATCTCTGCGAACACGTTACCGTTCCTGGCACAAGCTGCACCATGGAACAGAACGGCTACTACCCCGCCATGGAAATGGTCGACGGTGCCGACCGCCTCCTCTCCCTCTATCAGGAAAGCTGTAAACTCCTCGGCGAACCAATCCCGCAGGGCATCCAGCAGAGCGGCTGCTCCGACACCTCCTTCGTCACCCGCATCGGAATCCCCGCCCTCTGCAGCCTCGGTATCCAGGGCGCAGGCGCACATTCACTTGATGAGTATGCGATTCCGTCCTCACTGCTCGTGCAGTGCAAGAAACTGGTGGCCACGATTTTGGCGATGTAAAATGCTATGCGGTTCTTGACAAAACAGGAAAGTCATTTTAGCATAAAAAAAGAAACGGGTTTTTTGTCCGGTAAGCTCATCGTGAGCCGAGGGAGTTGCTCGTTTCTTTTTTATTATCTTATTTTCTTTACCCAATCACATCCGTAACCGCATTCACCGCTTTCGCCACAAAGCTGATCGTCTTTTCGCTGAACACTTCCCCGTCTTTTGAGATCGAAACGTGTGCCAGTCCGATCTCATCTTTCTCGCTCGCTTCGGTGCTGCCCATGAGGGTTGTCCATTTGATATGGACATCGTCGGCAGTGATGGCGTGGTCGCATATTACGATGTATTGTGCTTCATCGAACAGCGGCGAATTGGATTCCGCATAGACGATGATGTCGTTGTTTTTTTCCTGATAGACGCGCACGGTATAATTTACCAGGTCTTTTTCATCCGTAATATAGTCCTTGTTCGGCGATACGGTTTCTTCGCAGATCAGGCTTGCATCTTTTGGAATGGTATTCTTCTCTTTCGTTTTGGTCATCCCGATCATCAGCATACAGTTGCAGAGCGCTGCGATCAGAACTGCAAGCAGCAGGATTTTTATTCTATGTTTCATTGTTTTCTCTTCCTTTTCCCATGTCATAGTTTGTCACTGATGTTTCATTTCCATTATACATGATTCCCCCAAAATAAAAAACGTTAAAATACGTCCGTCCCCATAAAAGCTTTTTTGAAAAAATTTCTCAAAGAAAAAGTTTTCCATTTTGTTCCAAATATGTTATGCTATACTATCCGTTAGACAATTCTAACTTGATGCACTCTCGCAATAAAGGAGGTCCTGCATGCCTTTAAATTTAACCGTTTTCAATCAGTTTTACGCCATCAATAAAATCTGCGGCCAGGAAAAGCAGCGTCATTATCTGGAGTCGCTTGGGTTTGTTCCCGGGGCCAGGATTTCGATTCTAAAGAAAAAATTTTTACGCTTCTCAATAACAGAAGCGAAGAAAAACAGTACGCCTTTCTGATGACGGATGTCGACAATTTTCATCTGCTCAACGATTACTGGGGTTATGAGACGGGTACGAACATTCTGAATTTCATCCTGAAAAAGCTGGAACTCTTTCCGCAGACACTCTTTGTGAACCGCTATCACTCCGATATCTTTGTCGGCATTATCGATATCACCTGGCAGGATCCGGCGTGGTGCGGGAAAAGATTTCCGCCTATCACAAGCAGGCGATCCGCTTCTTCCACGATCGGAATATCCGCATTTCCATGGACGATTTCGGATCGGGGTATTCTTCTTTGAATTCGCTGAAGGATATTCTTTTTGATGAAGTCAAGATCGACAAACATTTCCTCTCGGCGGGCCTTTCCGAAAAAGGAAAAATTTGAAGAGCTGATCGCTTGACAAAGTCCGAATTCTATACTATGGTCATCTTACCCGGTAGTTACTACCGATTCAATTCTGTTATCAACTTTGTTGGGAGGTATGCATGATGTATTCCATGAAAGAAGCCTGCGTTCAGACAGACATGTCGTATGAAACCCTGAAATTTTACTGCAAAGAAGGCCTCGTCCCGAACGTAAAACGCGACAGCCACAACTACCGCGTTTTCGACGACCGCGACATCAAATGGATCCAGAGCCTCGGCTGCCTGAAGCGCTGCGGCATGACGCTGGCGGAAATGAAAGAATATCTCGCCTACTGCCTCGAAGGTCCATCCTCCATTCCGGAGCGTAAAGAAATTCTCGCGGTAAAAAAAGAAGCGCTGCTCGCATCGATGGAAAAACTGCAGAAAGCCATCGATTATATCGACTGGAAACAGAATTTTTACGATGATGTCCTGTCGGGAAAAATCGAATATCACAGCAATCTGATTTCCGATGAAGAGATTGCACAGAAGGCACAGTAGTCCTTCCTATCCTATGCAAAAAACGGCGCCGATCTTTTTACAGATCAGTGCCGTTTTCTCATTTTTTCTCTTCTTTCCTCCACCGTCTCCATGCATCGTCTGTGGAGCTATTCATTTACTTCGGCTGCGGTCCGCATACTCTGTCCGAAATCGACGATGTGCCACAGGATTTTTGCTCCCAGGATAAAGGATCCGTAGATGGCTGCATCCAGCGGGCCGTACCAGAAATGCCAGTAATGTGCCAGCGGCAGCAATGTGATTTCCAGCAGGCAGGTATGCAACTCTGTTGAATTTATCTCGTCAATCATGTCATCATCTCGTCACGTAAGTGACGTGATTAATTTTCTCGAATATTATATGTTTTTCCGTCTCAGATCCGATCCAGCACTTCCCCAATATCCCCTTTAATGCACACCGCTCTGTCACGGATCAGATCCGGGACACGCATATCGCTGGTGTTGATGCAGACATAAAGATTATCTTTATCTTCTGCTGTCATGCTGAAAAATGGATATTTGATGATTCCCGGCGTGTTGTATCCCACGCCGAGTTCCAGATACAGGATATGGCCTCTGTTGTGACGAAGCAGGAAATCGATGCGTCGGCTGGATGCCTCATGCCAGCCTTTATCTTCCACAAACGTGTCATCCGCGCGCAGATTCATGCTCATCGGTTTTCCGCAGTGTGGGCAGTACGGCACCAGTTCGGATGGGATCCGCATGCTCAGGTTTCCGTTCTCCGGCGGAACAAGGCTTCCGTCTTCCAGGATCTGATACCCCTGGGCAAGCAGCATCTTTCGAATGATTTCTTCATTGTCATACTTTTCCTTGCAGCACGGCTCAGAGCACTGAAACAGGCCGTAATCTCCCTGCGTGTAAAACAAACGGTTTTTATCAAATCCGGCTTTCTGGAAGCAGTGGTCTACATTTGTGGTGATGACAAAATAGCTCTTATTTTTCATCAGGCTGAGCAGTTTCTGGTAAACCGGTTTTGGCGCGTCCTGATAACGGTTGATGTAAATGTATCTGCTCCAGTACGCCCAGTATTCTTCCAGCGTATCGTAAGGGTAGAAGCCGCCAGAATACATATCGTGGAAACCGTATTTCTGTTCAAAATCTGCAAAATATTTCCGGAACCGCTCACCGCTGTAGGTAAATCCGGCCGATGTCGAAAGCCCAGCCCCGGCTCCTATTAAAATCGTGTTTTTTTCCTGCAGTGCGGTGCGAAAACGCTCCATCTTTTTTTCAAATTCTCTTTCTTTCCAACTTTCAAACATCACAAATTCACCTCTTCTTTTCTTTCTGCTTTTGTTCCCCATTCTTCAGCGATTACTTTTCTCCCAGCAGCTCCTCATAAATCTCCCGGTCGCGGTCCTTGAACACGTTGAAAATGACCTTCTCCACGCTCGTCTCTTTCTGCGCCAGAAACTCTTTCACCGTCGCAACGGCAATCTCCGCTGCTTTCTCGTTCGGAAAATGAAATTCTCCAGTGGAAATGCAGCAGAACGCCACGCTTTTCAGTCCGTTCTCCGCCGCAAGTGACAGGCACGACCGATAGCAGTCCGCCAGCTGCCGGCAGTGTGTTTCCGTCAGATGGCCGCCCACAATCGGTCCAACCGTGTGGAGCACATAGCGGCACGGCAGATTATACGCCGGCGTGATTTTCGCCTGCCCCGTCGGCTCCGCATGGCCCTGCGCTTCCATCATCTCCTCGCAGTACAGCCGAAGCTGCACACCCGCAAACGTATGGATGCAGTTGTCAATGCACCGGTGATTCGGCACGTAACAGCCAGTCATCCCGCTGTTCGCCGCATTCACAATCGCATCGCACCGGAGCGCGGTGATATCGCCCTGCCAGAGATACAGCCCCTGCTGCACCGGCGTAAGGTCGTCGACATTCGTCACGCCCTTTTTTGCCGTCTCCTCCTGCAGATACGCATCCTGAATGTTCAGAAATTCTGCACTGCTCTTTTTCACCATGCGCACATTCATCAGCCCCCGCAGAAGCTGTCTCTGCCCGGTGCTGTCAGACGGAATCTGCATTCCGCGGTACTCCCGGCTCTCTTCCAGCAATGACTGGATCAGAAAATTTCTTCGTTCACTCTGGTTCATGTTATTCCCTCATTTCCATCGTTTCTATAGACTTTATCTTATCACTATTCCCATAAAATCTGTAGCTAAAATAAGGGGACTACTGCCCTCTTTTGCGAATCGTTCCTCTCGGACACGTCTCCGCGCATCGGCCGCAGTGCAGGCACTGGTGCTGGTCGATGACGGCCGGGATGCGGGTGATGTCGATGCATTTCTGCGGACAGACTGAAAAACAGAGCTTGCAGCCAATGCATTCGTTTCCCACCTCGTACCCAGCCATCGACTGCTCTGCGCCGCCGATCAGGATCGTGTCCCGCACGATATGCGACGGATCGCTGATGTCGAAGTATTCTCCCTCGGCCTCGTACACGCGGAACACCTCAAGTGCCGCGCGTGTATCGCCGGGATAAATTTTCTGCATGTATGGATTTTTTCCGAAAATTTCATCCAGCTTTTCACTGTGGATGTTCTGGATTCTGCCGCGGAGAGAGACTGCTTTTTTATCTTTCGTCGCAGAAATTGCCACATAGCCCTGCTCCATGAGCTGTGCATAAAAGGCTTTTCCTTTTGCCGTCAGAAAATACACTCCTTTCTTGTCCCACAGCATCATATCGATCACACGGGTCTGTGGATGACCGTCTGCACCGATCGTCGCCATCGTGGTTGAGTGCATCTCCTCTACTAACATCTTCAGATAATCATTTCTCTCCATAGCGGCAGATTCCTTTCTCTTTTTACTTCAAATTCATAGCGACAGATTAAAACTCGTACGGCGGGTTTCCGGAAAAGTCTGCGATTACACCGTGTGCATTGTTCAGATAGAATACCTCGAAAATCGGGTTGTCAGCGGTTTGGTACTGGCCTTTTACAATCGGATTTCCCATGCACATTTCTTTTGCAGCCATATTGTTTTCAAATACAGCTTTTCCGTTCAGACGGATCCATGCATAGGATGGGCTGGAAGTGGAAATTTCAATTTCCGGATTTGCCAGCATATCTTTATAAACATCTTTTGTGTTGTTGGTACAAAACCACAGTTTTCCTTCCATTTCGCCAATAAACATAAACGGACGGCATTTTGCTTTTCCATCGCGTCCTACAGTTGCTAAATACTGTACTGGGTTTTCTTTTAAGAATTCTACTACTTTACTCATGATGATGTCCTCCATTTTCGTTTTTTGATTTTGTTTTTGAGCTTGTTTCTTATGATTTGGTTTCGGCCTTTTTCGAATGCGCTCCAGACCTTTTTTCTCGAAAGGATTGCTTTTTTCTTTCGATGGCTTTATAATAAGCCCAAAGCGTCTTAACGTAAAGTAAGCACAATATTATGCTGTAGTTACCAAAAGGAAACTATTGTGTAAATACAAGGTTTTCCGTGCTTACTTTTACAAGAAAATCTTTATGAAATGGAGGTTTTTTATGTCAGTTTCTGAAAAAAACGCAATATCTTTAGCCGATCTCCCGGCCTGCCCGGTAGAGACTACCTTAACCTTAATCAGTGATAAATGGAAAGTCCTGATTCTCCGTGATCTGATGCCGGGCACCAAACGTTTTGGCGAACTAAAAAAATCCATCGGTCACGTTTCCCAGAAGGTTCTGACGAGCCAGCTCCGTCAGATGGAACAGAGCGGGCTCGTCAGCCGTAAAGTTTATGCAGAAGTTCCGCCGCGGGTAGAATATACCCTCACCGACCTGGGCTACAGCCTACAGCCAATCATGGATGCCATGTGGAGCTGGGGAGAAAATTATAAGAAAAAACTCTCCGCCGAAGAATCCGAAACCGCCTGATATTCGTTTGTTTTTTGCAAAAAAAATGTCTCAAAACCAGTCTTTTGTTTTGAGACATTTTTATTTTCTATTTTTCCCGGAAATTCGGACTGTTTTCTTTCAGCACCACTGTTTCCCAGCTTCCGATTGTTCCATCATACTGTCCGTTCCACACCGGATACTGTTCGACCGGAAGTTTGATTTCCACGGCATTCCGATTAAAGTTCTGTACGAACACATACCGGATTCCATTCTTTTCGCGCGTTGTAACCTCCACGCCATCCGGAATCTCTTTCACCACCGATGTGACACCTGCTTCTTCTGCCAGTTTTCCGCAGAGCTCATCGTACAGACCCTGTTCAAAACCGGCACAGATCTGATATGCTTTTCCTGCGCCATACTGGTTTTCTGTCAGTGCAGGCATTCCTGCATAAAAATCTTTTCCATAAGTCATCAGCACTTCTGCTGTCGATGGTTTCACCAGTTCACAGAGATTGCTGCACCGGTACGTCCGGGTCAGATGCAGACGGTTTTGCGGGACCGGAACTCCTTCGTTCCATTCCCCATCGTACAGGCCGTCAATCTCCATGCTCCGAAGTCCCATTACATCCAGCAGTCCGTGCGGCGTTCCGCCAAGGAAACAAAGATCCGTCTCATCTACAATTCCGGACCAGTACGTTGCCAGGAAAGTGCCGCCTCCGGCCACAAACTGCCGTACTTTTTCCACCCATCCTTCCCGCTGCAGATAAACCACAGGCGCTGCCACGATCTGATAGTCCGAAAGACCCTGCGTTTCATCGATGACATCAACATCCAGGCCGAGTCTGCGGAAGGCGCGGTATGATTTTTCCACGGTTTCTTTGTAAAACAGGCCCTGATTCCGTGGCCCTGCCGCATCTTCCAGTGCCCACCGGTTTTCGGTGTCATAAATCACAGCCACTTTCGGACTGCAGATGGCACCGGAAAGTTCCTGCATCTGCGCCAGGGTTTCTCCTACCTTTGTCACTTCCCGGAATACACGGGTGTCATCTCCTCCATAATGGTCTATCACCGCTCCATGAAACTTTTCGGAAGCTCCACGGCTCTGGCGCATCTGGAAATACAGGACGCTGTCTGATCCGTGCGCCACGGCCTGCATGGATGCGGCGTGCAGCATGCCCGGCTTTTTCAGTTTGCTGACCGGCTGCCAGTTTGTTGCGGACGGACAGCTCTCCATCAGATAAAACGGCTTTTTCTGGATACTGCGCATGATATCATGCTGCATCGCCGTATCTGCTGCCGTAACTGCTTCCGCTTCTTTGTGCCAGGTCGGATAATTGTCCCAGGAAACAAAATCAACAATGTCGGCAAACTTGTGATAATCCAGTCCCTTGAAATCATACATCATATTGATGGTCGTAGGCTGTTTGGCACCGGCATCCCGCAGCGCGCTGATCTCCCATTTCACAAAATCGGCTGTCTGATCTGTTACAAATCGTTTCCAGTCCAGATTCAGTCCGTGCAGCGATGCGTCTCCTTTTGGCGACGGACTCTCCACCTGATCAAAACTCTGGTATGTATGACTCCAGAACGCCGTGTTCCATGCATGGTTTAAGGCCTGTAAACTGCCATATTTTCGTTTTACCCAGTTCCGAAATGCCTCCTGGCAGAGCGGACAATGGCACTCTCCGCCTAGTTCATTCGAAATATGCCATGCAATGACACCTGGATGATCCCTGAACGCTTCTGCCAGTTTTGTATTGATCTTTCTCGTTTTTTCCCGGTACACCGGCGAGGTATAGCAATGGTTATGACGCTCTCCGTACAGATTTCTCTGCCGCATCGCATCCATGCGGAGTACTTCCGGATATTTCTGTGCCATCCAGCGCGGTCTTGCCGCTGTCGGTGTAGCCATCATGACAGAAATTCCATTTTCATACAGGCGGTCTACCATTTTTTTGAGCCATTCCAGATCAAACACGCCTTCTTCCGGCTCCAGGAATGCCCAGGAAAAGATGCCGAGGGAAACTTCATTTATTTTCGCTTTTTTGAAATACGCAAGATCCTGTTCCAGAATTTCCGGATATTCCAGCCATTGTTCCGGATTGTAATCTCCGCCATGCAGAAGTTTTCCAAAATTTATATTCTGTCTCATGAAAATCTCCTTTTATTCTCAAATGCCTCGGAATGTAAAGGTAAATTCCAGTTGATATTTCACATATTTTAGGAAATTTAATAACTGTTATATTTGATTATCAAATTCTTCGCAAACCCTTGAAAATACTAAGTTTGTAGCAAGTGAACTTTCCCTTACTCTTTCCCTTGTGTTACATTTTCCCATTGCTTTTCATGAACCTTAATATGGGAAAAATTAAGGGAAAGAAAATTTCATAACACAATATAACATATAACAATAACGACATGGTGAACTGATTGAAATGTTTTCGATATTTAACTCTGTAACTGATTATCAAAAGAAAATGGAGATAAGATACGATGAGAACAATTTATGCAGAATATAATATAAACCACGATAGTATTGATGTTTACACAAGTGCTGGATATATGCTTCGCATTGATTGCTGGGAAGCTGAAAAAAATTTAAAAACCACATATGGATCAGAATGTGCGCTTACTTCATTGGCTGTGGATGAGCCTTTGGAATATGCAAGATTATATCTTGATGGCAATTTACAGATGTGGGTGGATACAGAAGATTCATTAGAACTTTATTAAGCAAGAAGTGAGATAGTGTTGTAGGGAGTTTCCTGTAGTTAAAGATACCACACCCGATATGATGAACCCACGCTTATACACTACCAGCTATGATAAAAGAAAGGACAGCAATTTGACACTGCTGTCCTTTCTTTTATAAAATTGCAGTACACAGAAAAAAGCTGTAAAATGAAAAATATATTTGTCCTTGTAACAATTCTCGGACATTTGCCTGTTATACTATCTGCAAAAAGAAAAGGAAGTGATAATATGAAGCATATTTTAATTGTCGAAGATGATAATCTTTTGAATAAAACGCTTACTTATAATTTGGAATTGGACGGTTACACAATAACTTCTGTTCTGAATGCAAGGACAGCCGCTGAATCATTAAAAACAAACATTTTTGATTTGGTATTGCTGGATATAAATTTACCAGACGGAAATGGTTATGACCTATGCCGTCTTATCAAGCCAGAGCATCCTGATACAGTAGTTATATTTCTAACTGCCAACGATCAGGAAAGCAATCAGATACGGGGATATGAAGCTGGTGCAGTGGATTATATCACGAAACCTTTTTCGATTAGTGCTTTGCAGCGAAAAATCAAAGCCATGTTCGCTATGTTGGAGCATCACAAACCAGCTAAGGATATTTACGAGGATGGTAGCTTGTTTCTGGATTTTTCGGAACAATTTGCAAGTTTGAACGGGAAACCATTAGCACTTTCTGCGATGGAATATAAAATGTTGAACCTATTTCTTAAAAATCCGAAGCAGGTACTTACTCGCCAACAATTTTTAGAAAAACTGTGGGATGTTGATGAAAAATATGTAGATGAACATACCCTTACTACTTCTATCAGCCGTATTCGCAGTAAGATTGAAGCGGATGGCGACACATATATCAAAACGGTTTATGGTATGGGGTATCAATGGACAGGAGGCGAAAAGAAATGAATCTGAATAACCTTTCTGCTAAGAAAATTTGTAGACTGGTTAGTGCTGGCATGGTTTTCTCTATGCTGGTAATTACCGGTATTTTCGGCGGTATAATGCAGGATATACGAATTTTTATAGTGGGTGGAACATTGACACTCTGTGCGTTTTTCTGGATTTGGCTATTGGTGCTGATTTTTGGAAAACGCCTTTCTCATTTTACTTCTAATTTGTGCCGGACGCTGGACAACATGATTGATGGAAACGAGGAATTACAAAAGTCAAATGATAGTGAAACTCTTTTTGCCCGTATCAACCACCGCTTAATTCGGTTGTATGAGATTATGCAGAAAAACCGGCACAAGGTAGACATGGAACGACAGGAGCTTCAAATGCTGATTTCTGATATTTCACATCAAGTTAAAACGCCTGTCAGCAATTTGCAAATGGTAACGGACACACTTTTAACAAAGCCTGTTTCAGAAGAAGAACGGATGGACTTTTTACAAGGCATACGTAGTCAGACTGATAAACTGGATTTTCTGTTCCAAGCACTGGTTAAAACGTCCCGGTTGGAAACCGGAGCAATACGATTAGAAAAGAAAGACAGCAGCTTATTCCATACGCTTGCACAAGCCATGAGCAGTATTGTATATGCCGCAGAGAAAAAAGAAATTGCTGTATCCGTGGATTGCCCGGAAAATTTGATAATCTCCCATGACAGCAAGTGGACAAGCGAAGCCCTTTTCAATCTGCTGGACAATGCAGTAAAATACACTCCGTCAGGTGGAAAGATTTCTGTATCAGTGGTTCAGTGGGAAATGTACGTAGAGGTCAAAGTGACCGACACCGGCAAGGGCATTTCAGAAAGCAATCAGGCTGCCATCTTCCGGCGCTTCTATCGTGAGGAAGAAGTACACGATCAACAGGGTGTGGGAATAGGTTTGTATTTGGCTCGTGAGATTGTAACAAGGCAAGGGGGCTATATCAAGGTTGTTTCAGAGCTGAGGCAAGGCTCAGAATTTTCTATTATGCTTCCTGTAAGGTAAGATATAACCACTTTTTTTGAAATGTCCGAGCGTTGTAACATTTCACTCTGATTTTCGATAAAAATTTTTTCTATCTCGGACATTTGTGTAACATTTGTGGTTTACAATGGCTTTATCAACAGATAGAAAGCCTTGAAAGGAGCATTTGAATATGAGCATTTTACAAACAATCGACTTAAAGAAGTATTACGGCACAGAACCAAATATTACTCGTGCCCTTAATGGTGTAAATTTTACTGTGGAACAGGGAGAATTTGTTGCCGTAGTTGGAACTTCCGGCAGCGGTAAGTCTACATTGCTTCACATGATGGGAGGACTTGATACCCCCACTTCCGGCAGCGTGATTGTACGGGGAGAAGAACTCGCAAAAAAGAATGATGATGAATTGACAATTTTCCGCCGTCGTAACATCGGATTTATCTTCCAAAATTATAATCTGGTTCCGATTTTGAATGTATATGAAAATATCGTCCTGCCTGTGGAACTGGATGGCGATACAGTAGACCAGAAATTTATGGACGAAGTTGTGTATATGTTGGCTTTAGAAGATAAACTGGAAAATATGCCGAACAATCTTTCAGGCGGTCAACAGCAACGTGTAGCGATTGCACGAGCTTTAATTACGAAGCCTGCGATTATCCTTGCTGATGAACCGACCGGAAATCTTGATAGCAAGACCAGTGCAGATGTGTTAGGGCTTTTGAAGCATACCAGCGGAGAATTTAATCAGACCATTGTAATGATTACTCACAACAACGAGATCGCTCAACTCGCAGACCGCATTGTACGGATTGAAGATGGTAAAATTGTTGGCTAAAGGAGGTGGGAATTATGAATTATCCTTTTGAAAATGATACCAGTGCAGTAATTAAAAAATTAGCACGAAAAAGTGTGCGTTTTGATAAGAAGAAAAACTTATTTTGCCTTTCGGCAATTATTGTAGCCGTTGCTATGATAATGATGTCGTTGCTCACAGTGCAAAATATCATTTATCAAAATCAGAAAGAAATCGAAGGATTACATCAAGGGATTTTCTTTGACATTACGCAGGACAGTAAAGAAAAGTTGTTAGCAAACGAAGAAGTAAAAAGTGTAGGACTTTCCTGTAATATCAAAACAGTGAAAGAAAATTCTAAAGAACTGTCTCTGATTTATTATGATGATGACATGCTTAGTTTGATTCCTGCCTTTGACGGAAAATATCCAGAGAAAGCAAGTGAAATTGCTGTTACAGATGCCTTTTTTGCCAGTGAAAATAAGTCTCCGGAAATCAACGCCATAGTTCAGTTGAATCTGGATGGTACTTTGAAGAATTATACTATTGTTGGTATTTATCATGATAAAACTTCTACCGCTTATCCTGTTTTTGTTTCACTTGAAAAATGCCGGGAATTACGTGGAAATAACCTGCTTAATGGATATGTTTGGCTTGAAAATGCAGATACCCTTACAAAAGACGAAGCAACAGAAATATTATCTCAAATTTCAGAGGAGACTGGACTGAATAATTGGACAGTCAGCAGTTACTATGATTATGTAAATACAACTTTGTCCTTCAGTAATTATGCGGTATATGGTGTAGTTGCTGCCATTTTGTTTTTAGCTGCCGCACTTGTAATTTACAGCATTTTCTATATTTCGGTTGGACAAAAAGTTGCTGAGTTCGGACAGCTTCGGACAATAGGGGCAAGTAAAAAGCAAATTTATAAAATAGTTCTTAAACAGGGTTATATGCTTGCAGTTCCGGGGATTTTAATTGGTAGTATCATGGGAACGATCATCAGCTATTGTCTGCAATCAAAAGGCTGGTCAGTATTTGCATTTATTGTTTCTCTATGTGGCGCATGCCTTTTTGGAATACTGCTTGTTTATATTAGTGTTCGTAAACCAGCAAAAATTGCAGCGAATACTTCTCCAATTTCCGCCCTGAAAAATCCAGTGGGAATTGTAAATTACCGCACTCACAAAAGACATCGTATTACGCCTGTATATTTAGCGAAAATCAGCTTTTCCAGAAACAGAAAAAAATCTCTATTGACCATTTTATCATTGGGACTGTGCGGAGTTATATTTTTCCTTGCAGCAAGTTATCAGAGTTCTTTTAATGCCGAGAGTATGGCTCGTTATTGGGATATGAAGTACGGAGATTTCAAAATCAGCATTGATTTAGAAAACGAAAGTGAAAATTTGGATGCTCTCTTGCAGAAAGAATATTTTTCTGATTATGTAAAGCGTGTTGGAGATATAGAGGGAGTTAGCAATATATTTACTTATGCTACCGTACCAGTTGATTTCTCAACAGACAATGATATTTCAGATAGCACCTTGATGCTCGGCTATAATGAAAAGGATTTGGCGTCGCTAAATGCAGCGGTTTTGTCTGGAAATATTACTGATGATACAGAATTAGTTGTAAGTGATCCCGAACGTATTTATGATGTTTACCATTGGAAACCTCAAATTGGGGATACTGTGACCTTTAATTTCAAAAATCATAGTGGTAAAACAATAACAAAAGCATTCAAAATTGGTGCAATCACTTCCAGCAATGATGGAATGGGTGGCTATATTTTCAGAATGCCGGAAAATATGCTCAAAGAACTTGCAGGTTATGACTGTACATACGCAATCGAAATACAAGCAGAAGCTGAATATCAGGAGATAATCGAGCAAGAACTCAAATTACTCGTTTCTGACAATAGGGATGTTCGCTTACAAACCCTTCAAGATTTTATTGTAGAACACCAATCAGACAATCGTGCAGGTTTTACATTAGCTTATGCGATTGCAGCCATCTTGTGGATATTTGCGGTCATCAATCAAATCAATCTTACTGTGACAAATCTTTTATCACAGAAACAGGAAATGGGCACACTAAAATCTATTGGTATGACAAATAAGCAGTTGAAGCAAGCATTTATGATGGAAGGTCTTTTTACTACTTTGATTGCATTGCTTATAACTGCTGTTGTTGGAATCCCCGGCGGATATGCAATCGGTATATTTTTGAAAAATGCAGGCATGTCTACGGGATTTGTATTTCCGGTTGTTGCTTTTACTCTTTTTGCTGTTGCTATGTTTATGCTTGAAAGTTTGATGACAATATTGCTTATTCATTCATGGAAGAAGCAATCTGTTATTGCAATAATGCGAAATTGATGATAGAAAGCTTTTCATATCTCGGTCAGCTCCACAATTACATTACTCTGCTGATACAGCCAGTCCGTAAATTCTTTCGGGCTGGCTGTTCCTGTTTTTACAGCCTTTTTTTCTCTGTAATACTTCTTTTCATACAGTAAATTTTCACTAGGCTGGTATGGAGTAATTTTACTGTCTATACAGTAAGTTGAAAATACTAATATGGTCTTTTTTCTAACCAAACTTTAAGATAACATCTAATTCCAACATATGCGCCCTGCGAAAGTACGAAAAGCAATAGAAGATTTACTGACAGTACTTTTTTGATTGATTCTCCAAAATAAATGACAATAGCAACACTTGTCAGTATCATTAGTAGAGTAATAACATCCCAACAGTTTTTCTTATATAATTCTATAACCTTTATTTCTATCAGTATCGCCAGCATCCCTGTTCCTGCCATACATATTCCTACAATCAATATTAGCAATAACCAATATACCATTCCGGCTATAAAAGCATTTGGAATTTTTGTACTAATCTGTGCCGCAGAATGCCCGGCATCAATCGTCCATCCGACAAAGGTTTGTATGAATGATGCTAAATCATTGAAGAATGATTTACAATCGACAAGGAACATATCTGACTGTACTGCCTGAAAAAGAGTGGTTGTCAACGAATACCATGCAAGAAGGAACAAGGTTGTTTGGAACATTACCGTTTTTGCTTTATACTGTCCTGCAAGTCGCTCTTTTTGTGTTTCGTATTTTGCTTTTGCATTCTGATAGGCTGTCCGGTTACAGGCTTCACATTTTTCATAGAGTACCGGCTTTTCTACCGGTATTTCTACGATTTTCTGATGTGTCCGGGCATAATCCCGTTCCTGTGTTAAATAGCATATTTTATCTTGACATTCCTCTATCATGACGTTTGCGCTTCGCAACTTCTCTTTCTCGATCCGCAATGCTCTGTCTGCCAGCTTCAAGTCGTTCTTTAATGCTTGAATATTCCCGGCTCTGTTCTCTTTGTTTAATTTCTCGTTCAAGGTCAGAGATTCGCTGAGCTGCGTCTTCAGTTCCACGATAAGCTGTTCTTTCTGTTCTAGTTCTTCTTGTATCTCCTCGGTCAAGAGCAGAAGTTCTTCCAACTGTTCGGCGTTCTTTGATTCTCTGGATTCGTTCATCTATATCACGTCCTTTCTCTATCTGCTGTTCCAGTTCAGCAATTCGGTGTTCTGTTTCAGTAATAAACTGTTTTCGCTGTTCAGCTTCTGTGCCAATTTCTGCCATTGCTGATTTTCGTTTTCCAAAAGCTCTATCTTCGTTTTCTGTTCTTCCATCTTGGAAAGCAGTTCCTCGGTATTTGGCAAAATGTTGAGCAGCTCGGATAACTCGTTGTTTAATTTTTGTAATTTCTGATTCTGTTTTTGCATAAGAGAGAGTTGAGTGTCCCGGTTCTGCATTTCCAGAATCATTTCTGCCATTAGGTTCTGCTGTTCTTCGATTTGACCAATCATGGATTCCATTAAGGGTATAATTTCCCGGCTTTCTTCTAATGTCATTTAATCGCTCCTTCCATAATGATAATGCACCCGATACTTTCCCAAAGGTGTTTAGTATCTTTTGCAATAACGTGTTTTGTTGTTTTATGATTTGATTTTCCGCTACTTTCCACGAGCCTTTTATTTCCTGCCCGGCAAGAAATTTTTGTTCAATCTTTCTTGCGTCAGCACCTTCATGGATGGTAGGAATCTGGAGTTTTCCCTGTTTTTCATAAGAACGGTGATCAACCTGATTATGCAAAGGAAGATGTTCATTACACACCTTTGCCCACTCACTCCGCCACAGCTCACAATTTTTGGGATTGTTCCATCCAGTAGCATCGGTCAGCACCCGTTTCCATTGCAGGCGGTTTCTTGCACCAATCTTCTGGATTCCGTTTTCGTCTAATACAGGGATACGGATTCCATGACGGTCAGGGTTTTTCTTATCCTGCCACCAGTCCGGGTGGGATTCGTCAATCACGATATTTCCGCTTTTATCTCTGACAAAATCCCAATCCTTGACTTCTTTCTTTCCCCAAGAATGATCCGGGTTAAAAGGTCGCATCGTCAGAAGCAGGTGGACATGGGGGTTGCCATCCCCTTTGTCGTGGATACTCCAATCAGCACACATTCCCTTATCCACAAATGTTTTTTGGATATAGTCGGCTGTATATTGAATCTGTTCCTGTCTGCTCCATTCTTTTGGGAGGGCAAATTCAAATGACCTGCCAAGTTGGGCATCCGCACTTTTTTCAATCTTCAATACCTCATTCCATAATCTTTGTTTCTGAAATGTGATTTTGAATTTTTCTAAAGCAGCTTCTTTATCTTCTGACCTTTTGTAGCGGACAGATTTTTGAAAGCGTTTTATATTTTCTTCTGGTACTATCTGCCATTCAGGAGGTGCGTTTTCACACATCATCAAACTGGTGTAGACCACTTCTTTTTTAGAAGTGTAATAACTGATTCTCCCGGTTTCCTCGTTTTTCATCACATCCCCATTGAGATATGCGGAAGCGGAGATAACAGATTTCCCTTTACTTCGTCCGACTATTTTGATTGTGTAATGAAAAATCGCCATATCTGGATTCCTCCTTTCTGCACATCCGGTATAGATTTCCGGCAACATTGCTTTCGATTTTAGAAAAGGCAGCATTGCCAGAACGCCCTCTGCGTAAGAGTGCCCTGCGCATAGCAGCCTGCATGGAATGCGCCTCTCTGGCGAAGAGTGCCTCCTGTGGCATGAGCAGGTCTGGCTGAAAGCCCCGCCGACGGAACGAGCCCGGCAAGCGTGAGCGCAGACCGGTTGCCACTTGTGGCAAACTTATTGGGACGACCTCTGGTTGTCCATAAGTGCGCCCTTCATGAAAAAGCAATGAAGGGAATGAAAAACTCATCCCCTCCGCCATTACACTTCCTCCATATCGGTATTTGTTTCTTTCTGCATTGCCTTTGAGAAAAATTTCCCATTGGCTTCCTGCTTTTTCAGAAAACCAATCAGCTTTGGGATGTCTTCCTCCTCAATAGTCGCACCAAGAACGGATTCCACCGCACCGCCAACCTGACAGAGCCTATGGGTTCGTTTTTTACTTTCTTCGGCTTTCTTTCGTTTTAGAAGTTCTTTCTTCTGTGCTGCATATCGTTTTGCTTTTTCAAGGCTTTCCTGTTCCTTCTTTTCCATTTCAAGCATTCGTTCTTCATAACTTTTTGTTGATTTTGCCATTCTTACATTCTCCTTTCCTTCACAAACATAAGTTCTCGGTTGCGTATCAGAAGAAGCACATGGTATAATCTTCTTGCGTGTAGGTATATCATGGCTTCGGTCTGATAGAACCTTTGGCGGTTTCTTCGGAAGCCGCCTTTTTAATTTGCCGCAGTTCTTGTTACGGCTTTTACATTTCCTCTATCCCTCAAATCACGACCTTCATTAGCTTCCATAAACATTTCCAGAATATCGGTTTTAATCAGGACTTTGCGACCAACCTTTAATACTGGAAGTTTCTTCCATTCTACAAGCTGTCTTAAGGTATTTCTGCCGATTCCCGTATAGTCAGCAGCTTCTTCGATGGATAATGCAATTTTTCTTTGCGTCATATAATCACCTCCTTATAAATTGCATTATGCAATTCTTGTGATGTAAGTATATCCTTTTCATATCTTTTTGTCAAGCGTTACGAAATATCAAAAACAAACTTTATGTTGCATATTGCAATTTTAGAAAAACAATGCTATAATTCATACATACCGAAAAAGGAGGCAGTCAGCATGAAAGATAAAGAACTACGCAAGCTGATAGGCAGCAGAGTAAAACAGCGCCGTCTGGAATTGAATCTGACACAGCCTTATGTCGCAGAAAAGATGGGGGTTACCGCTTCTACAATCCTGCGTTATGAGAATGGTTCGATTGACAATACGAAAAAAATGGTGCTGGAAGGTCTTTCGGAAGCACTCCATGTATCTGTGGAATGGCTCAAAGGGGAAACAGATGAATATGAAACCGACATTACGGATAAGAGAGAGTTACAGATTCGTGATGCGATGGGAGATATTCTGGAACAGTTACCGCTTGCCCTTACCAAAGAAGAAGATGCTTTTTCAAAAGATTTATTACTGCTGATGTTAAAACAATATGGTCTGTTTTTGGATTCCTTCCAGTTCGCCTGCAAAAATTTCAAGGGGAATGCTGGTCAGACGGATATTGCCAAAACAATAGGGTTTGAATCGAATGAGGAATATAATGAGATTATGTTCTTAAGGGAAATCACTCCTACCATCAATGCTCTTAATGAGATGGCAGACGTTGTAAGGCTCTATTCCAAGAAACCAAAAACAGCAGAACAAAGGCTTGCAAATCTTTTATCAGAAGTCTTATACGAAGATTCCGAATCGGTATAGTAAGACAACCGGAGTTATGATATACTTACACGCACGAAGCATTTCATCAGTTCCGATTGTCTAATATCGAAAGGAGATATACGATTATGGCAAAAGGATCTGTAAGAAAAAAAGGAAAGAAATGGTACTACCGCTTCTATGTAGAGGACGCAAGCGGCAATCTTGTTCAAAAAGAATGCGTTGGAACAGAAAGCAAAAGTGAAACTGAAAAGCTGCTCCGTCAGGCAATGGATGATTATGAAAAAAAGAAATTTGTTGCCAAAGCGGAAAATCTCACAGTCGGACAACTTCTGGATGTGTGGGCAGAGGAGGAATTAAAAACAGGTACGCTCAGCAATGGTACTGTGGAGAATTACCTCGGAACAATCCGAAATATCAAGAAACACCCATTGGCAGAACGGAAATTAAAAAATGTAACCTCTGAGCATTTGCAATCCTTCTTTGATTTGCTTTCCTTTGGGGGAGTTCATCCCGATGGAAAAGAGAAAAAGGGTTACAGCAAAGATTACATCCATTCTTTTTCCGCAGTCATGCAGCAGTCCTTCCGCTTTGCAGTATTTCCAAAACAGTATATTACGTTCAATCCCATGCAGTATATTAAACTGCGGTATCAGACGGACGAAGTTGATTTGTTTTCGGATGAGGACATGGACGGAAATATCCAACCAATTTCACGAGAAGATTATGAAAGACTGCTTACGTATCTTCAAAAAAAGAACCCAGCCGCAATACTTCCAATCCAGATAGCCTATTATGCCGGGCTTCGTATTGGAGAAGCCTGTGGTTTGGCATGGCAGGACGTAAATCTGGAAGAACAATGCCTTACCATAAGACGCAGCATCCGATATGATGGCTCAAAACGCAAATATATCATCGGACCAACCAAGCGGAAAAAAGTGAGGATTGTTGATTTTGGAGATACGCTGGTAGAGATTTTCCGTAATGCCCGGAAAGAGCAGTTAAAAAATCGAATGCAGTATGGAGAACTTTATCACACGAACTACTACAAAGAGGTCAAAGAGAAAAACAGAGTGTACTACGAGTATTATTGCTTAGACAGAACAGAGGAAGTCCCGGCAGATTATAAAGAAATTTCTTTCGTCTGCTTAAGACCTGATGGCTGTCTGGAACTTCCGACTACTTTGGGAACGGTATGCAGAAAGGTAGCAAAAACATTAGAGGGATTTGAAGGCTTTCATTTCCACCAGTTACGTCACACCTATGCAAGCAACCTTTTAGCAAATGGAGCTGCCCCAAAAGATGTGCAGGAATTGTTAGGACACTCAGATGTCAGTACCACAATGAACGTCTATGCTCACTCCACAAGAGATGCGAAACGAAAATCGGTTCGGCTTCTTGATAAAGTGGTAGGCAATGACTAAAAAATTTCCCTTATTTCCCTTGTGATTATCTCATAAGGGCAAAAATAAGGGAAACTACATATCATTTCACTAATGGACAGGCGGGAAAGCCTATAAAATGGGGAAAGTTAGAGAGATAATTATATAAATTCCAGTTTCTGGTCAACCGGAATCAGGTATTCCGGATGGGTCTGTGCACCCCAGCTGTCGTCTCCTCCGACACCCATCTGCTGTTTTGCCACGCGCACAACGGTGTAATGTACCTGCGGCAGTTCATACGGATGCATCGCATTTTCCAGCTCGTGCGGTGTGTACGGCAGTGCGGAAAATTCCATCTTGTCGCCGCTGAACATCATACCACGGCCCTTGCGGTTCGTCACGGTTGCCCAGCGTACACCAACCTTGTTGCCGCACTCCTGCGGAACGAGATATTTCGCCATATTGTCTTCGACTTTATTCTTATAAACGCCAAGCTTTGCTCCGGCGCAGCGGTCCACATACGTCTCCTCCGGTCCCATGCCATACCAGGTAACGTGGTCGTAATCGGCATCCAGCTTGAACATCACGCCGAATTCCGGCATATCGCCGAGCTCTTTCACCGGATCATACGTCAGCGTCGTCTGAATGCTTCCATCGCCGAAGACACGGTAGGTCAGACGGCACTCACTCGCCGGTGTGGTCGGCATTACATAGCGGTAGCTGACTTCTGCGCAGTCCTCGTGTACTTCGATTTCCGGTGCATACAGTCCCGGATAATGGCTGCCGTTCGGATATTTGTGGGACAGATACATCGAAGCAATCTTCCACTGGCTGTAACGCATCGGCATCAGGCTTCCGCAGTCATTGTCGATCGGCGCACGCCAGAAGTTCGGTTTCGGAATCATTTTGATCATCTCAACGCCGCCGTAACGGTACGATACGAGTCCGCCGTTCAGATCGGAGAACATTACATCGAAATTCTCGCCGCGCACACCAAAATCATGGTTGGAACGGATCACTTCAAATTTCGCCGGTTTTTCTGCTTTCGCCGGTGCTTCCACTTCATAAACGCCCTGTCCAAATGCAACTTCATGGCCGCGCTTGCCCCATACGGTATCTTCTTTCAGGCGGAAGGAAACGGTCACCGCATACTCTCCCGGAAGTGTCTGTACCGCGATCGGCAGCTCCACCGTTTTTTCCGAAAGCGGCTCCACCGAAACTTCCATCGGCACTTCTTTCAGTTTCTTTCCTTCTTTTTCGAGAAGTACTACGCATGCAAATGTATCGGTATTCACAAACAGGTTTTTATTTTTTACAACCGCCTTGTCTTTCTGCACGTCAATGGAAATATTCTGATAGCAGAATTTTACTTCCTGCATCTTCGGAGACGCGTCGCGCTCGCCGCCGTATACGATACCATTTCCACTGAAGTTATAATCACACGGATGGTCGTCAAAATCACCGCCATACGCCTGGAACTCTTTTCCGTAGCGGTCTTTTTTATAAATCGACTGATCGATATAGTCCCAGATAAAACCGCTCTGGAACATTGGCTCTTCCTCGGTCAGATCCATATATTTCTTCATCGCGCCGCAGGAATTTCCCATGGCATGGGCATACTCACAGCAGACGTACGGTTTTCTGCGGTCTTTCGCTAAAAATTCCCGGATCTCGTTGACCGTGGTGTACATCCGGCTTTCCATATCGCTGGTGTCGTTGTATCTGCGGTCATCGTTCACTCCCTCATAATGGACAAGGCGGTTCGGATCCATCTTCCGGTATAACTGAGACATTTCAAAAATAACCTTTCCGCCGAACGATTCATTTCCGCAGGACCAGATCAGAATCGCCGGATGGTTTTTGTCTCTCTGATACATTGAGTTGACACGGTCCAGCATGCAGTCCATCCACTCCGGGCGGTCGCATGGTACAACACCGGAGAAATCTCCGTTTCGTACCGCATCCGTATCTCTCGTTCCATGGGACTCCATGTTGCACTCCGCGATCATGTAAAGACCGTATTCATCGCACAGATCATAAATGCCGACCGCATCCGGATAATGGCAGGTACGGATTGCATTGATGTTGTTCTGTTTCATCGTTGTCAGGTCTTTGATCAGCTCTTCTCTCGAAACGACACGGCCGGATACGGAGCTGAACTCGTGGCGGTTGACGCCTTTAAAGACAATGCGTTTTCCATTCAGCATCATGATGTGGTCTTTCATCTCAAAGCGGCGGAATCCGACTCTCTGCGGAATCAGTTCCTGCACCGTTCCATCCTCTGCGGTGACTTCCAGCAGAAGATCATACAGCACCGGTGTCTCTGCGGACCACAGTTCCGGGTGATCGACTTTCAGAACAAACTGTGTTTCCCCATCCAGCACACCTTCGGTGCTCTGCAGTGCCGTTCCGTCTTTTGACAGGGTAATTTTCACTTTTCCTTTTCCGATCGTTTTCGTATCAATGACCAGATCTGCCTTCGTAAACGTATCATCCAGCAGCGTCTGTACTTTCAGATCCGAAACGTGAACCTCCGGAATCGTGTACAGATACACATCACGGTAAATACCGGAGAAACGGAAGAAATCCTGATCCTCGCACCAGCTTCCGCTCGTCCATTTGAAAACCTGCGCAGCCAGTTTATTTTCGCCCTCTTTCAGATACGGGGTCAGTTCAAACTCGGACGGAGTAAACGTATCCTCGCTGTAGCCAAGGAACGTTCCGTTCAGCCATACGGCAATACCGCTCTCTGCTCCCTGGAAGGAAACAAAAAGCCGTTTTCCTTTCATCTGATCCGGCACTTCAAAATATTTCACATAGGAAGCCGTCGGATTGAACCGCTCCGGAATCTCGCCCGGCTGGATTTCTTCTCTTCCTTCCCACGGATACTGCACATTGGCATACTGCGGTGCGTCGTATCCCTCCATCTGGATATGCGCCGGCACGCGGATATCATCCCATTTTGTGCAGTCATACTCCGGTGTCTCAAATCCCGGAATCGTGCTCTCGTAGTTCTTTGCATAGTGGAATTTCCACAGTCCATTCAGACTGTGACGGAAGTTTTCCACATGCTGCTCCATTTCTTCCACCGATCCATAATACCTGTGATCGGAATGCGCCGGTACCCGGTTCTCTCCATAATACGTCGGGTCCTTCACTTTTTCATACTGAAATACACCCATTTTTATTTTCCTCCTTCTGGAATTTTATTTTCTTTGATCTTTTGAAAAAAGGTGGATATTCATCCAAATATCCACCTTTTCTGTTCGATTCTTTTTCTTATTTTACAGCACCTGTGATACCTTCTGTGAAGCTCTTCTGGAAGCAGAAGAAAATGATTGCTGTCGGGATCGTACAGATGAATACGCCGAGCATCAGCACGCCATAATCTACAGTGTAGCCGCCGAGCAGGTTCGCTACCAGCATCGGCATGGTAATGGAATCATTGTTCTGTAAGATAACCTTTGGCCACAGATAGTTGTTCCATGCATTCATGAAGGTGATGATCGTTGCTGCCGCATAGGTCGATTTCATGGTCGGCATATACATGCGGAAGAAAATTCCTGTCTCGCTTAAACCATCCAGTCTTGCCGCTTCGATGATATCGTGCGGGAAAGAACGGGAAGCCTGACGGAACATCATAATCATAAACGGAGTGGAAATCGAAGGAAGCATAAATGCTGCCATCGTGTTGACCATTTTTAACTGTGAAAACATACGGAACATCGGGATCATGATTGCTGCGAACGGGATCATCATCGCAGTCAGAAGCACGGTAAATACCGCATCTTTCGCTTTGTCATGATAAATTTCAAATCCATAACCTGCGATTGAGCAGACCAGAAGACAAAGGACCGTCAGTACCGTTGCATTCCGGAACGAGTTCCACAGTGCAAGACGCAGGTTCTGCTGCGCAATCAGTGACTTGAAGTTTTCCATCAGATAAGTACCCGGAATCAGTTTTCCGGCAATAACATCAATACTTCTGTTCGTAGACGCGCAGAACATATAGTACAGCGGAAATACAGAAAGGAGGGATGCTACCGTTAAAACCAGATACATGAAGAATTTCTTTGTTTTTCCCATTATCGCTCGTCACCTACTTTCATCTGAATCAGTGCCAGAATGGCAACCATAATCAGGATCAGGATCGACATTGCTGCCGCATAGCCGAAGTTTGGACTCTGTACAAAGGACATGTTGTAAATGTAATGAGACATGGTCATGGTCGATTTTCCAGGACCTCCGTTTGTCAGGTTCAGGGACTCATCGAACAGCTGCAGCGTACCATTGGTAGAGGTAATCGTGGTCAGCAGGATCATCGGCTTTAACAGCGGAACGGTGATCTTGAAGAAGGTCTGCAGCGGCTTGCGCCGTCAATTTTTGCTGCTTCGTAGATTGAGTATTCAATGTTCTGCATACCGGAGAGGTAGAATACCATATTGTATCCCGTCCATCTCCAGACCAATGCGATGATGATAACGGCACGGGCTGTCCAGGCATTGGAGAACCACATGATCGGATGCATGCCAAGTCCACGCAGAACGGTGTTGATAAATCCATCGTTTGCAAACAGGGAACGGAAAATCATTGCGTAAGATACCAGCGATGTTGCGCACGGCAGGAAAATACAGGTACGGAACAGTCCCTTGAAACGCAGATCTTTGTTGTTCAGCATCGATGCAAACATCAGACCAAGGATCAGCATGATCGGCACCTGAATAATCAGGTAGAGGAAGGTGTTACTTAAAGTCTGTTTAAAAGTCGGGTCTTTTAAAATACGCGCATAGTTTGCAAATCCGTTGAATTTCAGGTTAATGCCCATACCGGTCTGCAAAGACAGGATAAATGCCTGAATCATCGGATAAAAGCTCATCCATGCGATCAGAATCGTTGCCGGAAGCAGAAAAACCCATCCGGTAAAATTCTGTTTTCTTTCCAAGTTCATTCCTTTTTTCTTCTGGCTGCTCATGGAATCTTCCTTTCTTTTTTCGCTGCGAGGTACGCTTGAAAAAATCTTTTTGCAGACAACATCGCATGTTCTCCTGCAGAAATCATTTTTCAAGCCCACCCCGGGGCAGATACAGAACGGGCCTGCTTCTGTCTGTCTAGAAGCAGACCCGTTTCTTATCGTCCTACTTTTTTACAATATGAGAAATCTTAGTTACCCATGTTGAACTCTACGGTTTCCTGTGCAGTCTGGAGTTCGCTGTCCATATCTGCTCCTGTCTGGATGATATTGGAAAGTGCGGTTCCGACAGCATCGCGTGCATCGTAGTAGAATGCTCCAGTGATGTTGGATGGAGTCTTGGTTGCGAAATCAACGATTTTTGCATAAACCGGATCATCGCTGAAGAATGCAACTGGCTGTGCATATGCTTCGGAATCTCCTGCCGGTGCCCAGGTTGCCAGAGCGCCTTTTGCGATGATGTCATCGTAAAGAGCTGTGCTGCCTGCGAAGGTAGATTTCATAAAGTCAATGGCAAGATCGGTTTTCTTGCAGTTGGAAGAAATTGCCCAGGAAGAACCACCGTTGTTGGAGTAGTTGGTTGCTCCGTCGATGCCGTCCAGTTTTGGCATATTGGTGAGCGCCCATTTACCGGACTGATCGTCATTTGCTGTGATGGAAGCCATGATCCAGCATCCGTTGATAACGCCTGCTGTGGTTCCGTTGTTGATGGATGCAATATACTGATCCCAGTCGGTAACTTCTACCAGAGTACCATCTTTTACCATCTGGCTGTAGATCTCAAGGATTGGTTTTAATGCTTTGTTGTCTACAATATTTACGGATCCGTCCTCGTTGAACAGGGACTCACCGCAGGACTGCAGCATTTCCATAACAAGGTCCGGAGATCCGGCCTGAGATGTCAGGATTGGCTGGCCTGTTTTCTCTTTGACAACTTTTGCTTTTTCCATAAAGTCATTCCAGGTAATGTCTGTGAAATCATCTACGGTAAAGCCTGCCTCTTCCAGCATATCGGTACGCAGGCACTCGATCACAGCGCCATTGTCAAACGGAATTCCGTAGTTCTTTCCATCCAGTGTAGAGTAAGCAACTTTTGCGGATGAGAATTCACCAAAGTCGATACCGGAATCGGTCAGATCTGTGAAAATGTCCGGGTAGTTGGTTGCATATTTCTGGAAGGAGTTGTCCTGCATCAGGAAGATATCCGGCAGAGTACTTAAGTCTCCTGCAGAAACTGCTGTGGTCAGGCGGGTTTCAATGTCATCGGACTGTACTTCGCTGACTTCTACTTTAAAGCCTTCGTGATCCTGTGCGTAAATCTCAGCTGCTTTCTGGATCGCATAAACGTTGAAGTTCGGGTCCCAGGTCCATACGGTTAAGGTGTTGTCATCATCTGAACCACCTTCTACTACGTCGCTGCTCTCTGATTTTGCAGTGGTGTCATCTGCTGCTGATGCATCGTTTCCGCCGTTGCTGGAGCTTGTTGTAGTTCCTCCGCTGGATCCGCATGCAGCCAGTCCAAGTACCATTGCTGATGCCATTACGATTGATACAATTTTTCTTCTCATATTGCACATCCTCCTTAAGATGTTATTTTACAACCTGACTTTTTCACATATATCGCTTAAAAGTCTTTTGGTTGTTTTGTACATTTTTTAGGTTTTTATACCCTCAACATGCACAAATTATAACAACATTCTTTCGTCTGTTGTGCGCATATTCGACTCTATCCTATGCATTTTCAACTATCTATAGATATTTTCACTTTGTTTCACCATCCTTCCTGTGTTTTTATGTCAAATTTCAACAAATTCTGCTCGTAATGTTCCGGTGCCCTCCGCCATTGCTGGGGCGAAACGCCGAGAATCTTTCGAAAATTACGATTAAAAGTGGATATTGTTGTGAATCCGCAGTGCAGTGCAATGTCACTTACGGAGGCATTTGTCTTTCTCAGCTCTTTGCACGCTGCCCGGATCCGAACCCAGTTGATATATTCCACCGGCGGCATCCGCATGGATTCCTGAAAAATACGGCGCAGATGTGTCTCACTGATGTGGCACACATCCGCAAGTTCTTCAATCCGGATGCTCTCGTGGAAATTTTCCCCGATATAATTGAGCGCAGGAAGAATCAGGGCAATGCTGGCATCATCCAGAATGGCATTCTTTTCCTGCGTCTCATCTTTTTCATTCCATCTCGCAATCTGCATCAGAAGCGCCCGCGTCAGCCCCTTTACTTCTTCCAGATAAAATTCCTCTTTTTCATCCATGCATTTAATAATCAGTTTGATCAGCTCCGCCACCTCAGGTCTGTCCTCATTTTTCGAGTAATGAGCCCTCTGGTTGATGCGGGAAATCAGCTTCTGTGCCATACGCGAATTATCCTTATACAGTTTTGTGATAAAGCCTTCCACATCAATAAACAGCCATGCCCAGGAGCACAGACTGTTTTCCTTTGAGTTTGTCGTATGTGGAAAGTTCTTTGGTACTACCGTAAATGCCCCCCGTCGTACGGAATTTCTTTATCTTCCAGGACAATTGTCCCCTCACCGTAATAGCAGACGCCGATCTCCATCATATTATGAAAATGCAGGTAATCAATCTGGTAACCGTAATTCTGCACCCACTTTTCTCCCAGAAGTGCCAGCACCGGACATTTTTCCGGCACTTCATAAAAGCGGTACTCCATTTTCATCTTTTTCTTTCTGCTCATACAGCCACCCCCTCGAAATAGTAACTCCATCATACCATGTACTGTTTTTTCCTACAAGCAAACCTGCAGAACCTGCCACTCATCTGTTCCCTTCGTATGCATGGAAACAAAAAAACTGCCGAAAAAGCTTCTCTTTCAAAATCTCTTTCGACAGTTTCCTTTCCTCTGACAGAATTTTTTATCATGCTTCTTTTTTCTGAATCATCGCCAGAAATACCAGCGGCTCGTCTCCTTTGCAGGAAATCGCATGCCCGTTTCCGTCCTCGCAGAAGGTCGTCATTTCTGCCTCCACCGGATACGTCTTGTCGTTGTCCTGGTACAGACCCTCTCCTGATAAAATGTGATATACTTCCGTCTCACCGTGATGCTCATGATAGGAAAGCTCATCCCCCGGCAAAATCGTCACTTTTGCAAATAAGGTTACTTTTCCCGAAAGGCGGTCGCCCTCCAGGAGTTTTTCTGTTGTGTGTTTGTCTGCCATAATTTTTTCCTCGCTTCATTTTGTATTTCCATTCACTTAATTCATCTCATCACCTGCAGAGATGTGAGAATCCTTGCTGTAAGCCCCTTCTAAGAACGCTTTCTCATCCACCCCTGCCAGATATCTTTTCAGCAAAAAAGCACAAAAATACGGAAACGTATAAATCTGCTCTCCGTATCCCATGTTACTGCCTGTAAATTTAATTCCGCAGTGGATGTCCGCATACTTTTTCCCGCTGATTAAAGTTCGTATGGATTTTGCCATTCCATTCTGTGCTTTAACCTCGACCGGAATCAGCGCATTTGCTGTCCGGACAAAAAAATCCTGCTCCAGTGAAGAATCGTCCCGTTTATAATAATACAGCCGGTAACCTGATTTTACCAATGCTTCTCCGACAACATTCTCATAAAGCGCACCTTTGTATACACCAAGATTTTTATTGCTTCTTAAATTCACCTGGGCTTCTTCATCAAGCATGGCTACCAGCAAACCACTGTCTGCGAAGTAAAGCTTGTATTTCGTTTCATCATAATTTCCCTGCAATGGTAATTCCGGAAAATTCATACAATAGCATACATTGACCATTCCCGCATCATGCAGCCATTCGATACAGCCGCGGTAATCACGGAATCTCGCTCCTGATGCCACTTTTGAAATCTGAAACTTTTTGTTATCCTTGGCAAGCTGCACCGGAATATGGTTGAATACATTTAAAATTCTGGTCTGATCCATTCCTTCCGCATATTTGCGAATGTCCTCTTTATAGTCTGCAATCAGCTGTCTCTGTACTTCCAGTGAGCCCTCAAATGTTCCCTTTTCGACAAATTCCCGCACAACAGCCGGCATTCCGCCCAGAATACAGTAGTCTAAAAAGAGTTCACTGTACACCGCCATCTCTACTTCATTAAACGGCTTCAGCGTCCGCATATGTTCCAGCATATCCTCTACCGTGCTGTCATCATATCCTTTCGCCCACAAAAATTCTTCAAAATCCAGAGAAAACATTTCATAATCGGATTTATAGCCAACACTGTTGCTTTCAATTTTCCGGTAATTGTTCCCAATCATAGAGCCACTGCAGATCACGTCGAATCTGCCATCGATTTTAAAGAATTTCAGTGCAGTTGCAATCTCCGGAAATTCCTGCAGCTCGTCAAAAAAGAGCAGGGTCTCGCCTTCTATAAAACGTTTTGACGGATCAATCCTGGAAATATTTTTGATAATACCTTCCGCTTTGTATCCATCCGTTGTAATCATTTTATACTTTGGTTCTTCTACAAAATTAATACTGATCACACTTTTATAGTTTTGCTCTCCAAACCGCCGGATGGATTCGGTTTTCCCACCTGCCGCGGTCCTTTTACAATCAACGGTTTCCGGTCCGGATTGCTTTTCCATGCACTCAGAAAAAAATCGATTTTTCGTTTTAAATAAAGCATCTCTTTCGCGCACCTCCTCTGCTTATTCTGATGCTTTTATTATATTCTTAACCGCAAAGGAAAACAACTTTTTTCACAAAATCAGAGGGAATTTTTCTATCTTATTCACATTTTCTGAGCGACTTTACACCATTTCTTCACATTTTCCTTTTTTAGTTTATCGCGCATCAAAAGAGCCCGTCCGGATATGCCAATCGGATATTCCAAACGGGCTCTTTCTATTTTTCAATTTTTACGGATCTGCTATGCCACAACATCCTCAAACTGCGAGTTATACAGATTTGCATAGAATCCATTTGCCGCGAGCAGCTCTTCGTGATTTCCCTGCTCGATGATATCGCCGTCTTTCATAACAAGGATCAGAATCTTGTTGTCTGCCAGAATGGCACGCGCAATCGCCAGACGCTGTTTCTGACCGCCGGAGACGTTGCTTCCGCCCTGGGCGATCGGCGTTTCGTATTTGTCATCTTTTGCTTCGATGAACTCAGTTGCCTGCGCAATTTCCGCTGCTTTTGCAATCTCTTCATCTGACGCATCATCTTTTCCAAAACGGAGGTTGGATGCGATCGTTCCGGAGAACAGAACACCTTTCTGCGGTACAAAACCGATTTCATCCCGCAGATCTTTCATTGTGATCCTGCGGATATCTTTTCCATCCAGTGTGATGGATCCGCCCGTTACATCGTAAAGACGCGGAATCAGGTTGACCAGTGTAGATTTTCTACAGCCGGTACTTCCGATGATCGCGGTTGTCTTTCCAGATTCTGCCACAAAGTCGATGTCATGAAGCACATCTTCCTCGGCACCCGGATATCGGAAGTTGACATGTTCGAAACGAACCACACCGTTTTTGACTTCCACTTTTCCCGGATTTTCTGCAGCTTCAATCGAGGACTTGGTCTGAATGACTTCGTCAATTCGTCCGGCAGCATGGACACCACATTCAGCTTTTTAAACTGATGCAATGCACGAAACAGTTCTTCAAAACTCTCTGTCACTCTTTTTCCCTTCTTCTTCCGCAAATATTTAATATCGTTATCTATTTACTAGTGTTAAATAATAACACCGGCAAGTTTCTCTGCCAAGAAAAATGCCGGTGTTTCTACTTTTTTTATAAATACGCAAGTTTTATTTTATACTATACTTCGTGTTGCGTCCCTTACCTTCCACAGTTATGATCCCTTTTTCCTCCATCTCTTTCAAAAGCTTTGTCGTTTTTGATCTTCCAAATGAAACATATGGTGCAATTTCCCCCATAGATTTCAACCTGTTTTTGCTTAATATCCCGTATATCATTTTCTCATCTTCTGTCAAATCCAGATTGCTTTCCCAGACCGGAAGTACAATCTGAATCGCATTTTCTGACACTTCAAACTCCGGTTTTCTTAAGCTTTTTTCGTAAAGTTGTCTGATTCTCATAATTCCCGTTCCAAAGATCTCAACAAATCCCAACCGGTAAAAAACATTTGCCAGATTTCTATTTCTTAAAACAGAAAGTTTTCCGGACAAATATTCCTCTTTTGTAATACCTGCCGGCAGACCTCCCGGAGAAACTACTTCGATTCGATCCTCAAACATCAGAACTCTGATTTGCGATTCCACATCCCAGATCCTGTGAATCAAACCATTGGCGATCGCCTCTCGAAATGCAGCTTCTGGTATTTTTTCTATTTTTTTTCTGTCCGCACCTTTAATTTCCTCATATTGATAGTAATCTCTGAAAATTTCAATCGCTTTCTCATACACCTCTAAAATCGATCTGTTTTCAAATGTTACTCTTTTCTGGATAATACTGATGTTTTCGCCGAATCTGACCATGTCGATTCCCGGAAAGTGGTTCTGATCTGCCAAAAGACCAGCGGCATTATTGTATCCATTGGCATTGTCGTATAGATTCAAGGTTTTCAGCGTGTCCTGGCTAAAGGTTTCGATCTGAATATGTTCTTTCAGCTTTCGCTGTAAAATCTGAAAGGTCAGATTCTGGTCTTTGCATGGCAGTTCTTCAAATCGGATATTTTTTCCTTCCAGAACAAGCCTGGAAAATTCCTGTGTATCTACTTCTATCGTCGCGGTATCATTTCGTTTATATGCTTTTGACCTATATAAATACGGCTTCTGCGCACCGCTTTGTACGGTAAGTTTGATAATTTTATCATTATTTTGTGTTTCCAGTTTATAATCTGGCTGTGGAGAAATACTGTCATTAATTTTATTTTCTATATCCAGGCATGACTGTTTTACATCCGATAAGCCTTTACTGTTTCCCTCGTCATCGACTCCAAACAGAATAACTCCACCGTCATAATTCGAAAAAGCACTTACTGTTTTCAGAAATGTATTGGTAATCGTTTCTTTAAATTCCATGATCCGTGTTTCTCGCATTCTGTTCACATCCTTTCCACTTTTTCATGCTTTTATTATACGCAAAACACGCAAAAAATCAATCGTATTTTTTTGCGATTGCTTTTTTGCGTGTTTTCAATCAATAAACTCGCGAATCAATTGTTTGTTTGCTTATTTCCATTCAAAAAATATTCGCAATCTGATTCGTTTAAAATTTTCAGCGTTCTGCCTCCTGCTGCCGGTTCCACCAGAGCGCCAAACAGTCCTTCCTTGTCCCGGAACCGGGAATAAATAGAACCCGTGGTTGTCTCTGCTTTTGCCGCAATTGTGCGAAGCGATGCATCCGCATATCCTTTTTCCAGAAACCCCTCCTTTGCACAGGATAAAATTCGCTCTGAAACGCCTTCGATTGGTTTTGTCAAGTTAACCTTCCTTCTTATAACAGTGTTATATAACGCTGTTATAAATATAAATCGTTTTCTTTTTGTTGTCAAATACGGTAATTGTCAAGGTCGGTTTTTCAAATACGCTTTCTGTTTCCATCTTGAATGGATTCCTGCTCCATGTTAGAATAAACACACAATGAAATTTCTATCTTAATCAGACTTTAGCAAAAACAAGAGTTTTTATGGGATGAAATAAATCAACCTTATCTGAACAAACTTATCAGATTCTGCGAGACGATATTTTAACGCAGAAGATCAAATGCGGAGAAAAGCTGAAAGCCGAAGTGACCTCTATTTTTGCCAAAGGGCGCGAAGCCGCAAAATGCGGGGACATAAAAACCTGGAACGACTGCTCCGATGATTTTCACCTGGTCTTCTACCGCTATTGCAACAATTCCCGACTCACCGAGTCTGCCAAACGCCTCAAAAGCGGCATTTCCATTTTTTCCAACCAGTACAGCCAGGAAACCGCCATCCAGACGAGCATTGATGCCGAACATGAAGCAATTTTCGCTGCTTACCAGAACGGTGAAACAGAAAAAGCCGTCCAGATGATGAAAACTCATCTAAACGACTCTCATGCCCTCCTGCTGAAATACTCCGGCCCTGCTGCAGCTTATTGCGCTTCATCCGGCACACACTTTATTTTCTTTATTTCTCCATCAAAAAGCATCAGAATCCGGTCGCAGACATTTGCTACCAGCGCCAGATCATGGGAAATAAAAAGCATGGCCATATGCTCTTCTTGTTGAATCTCTTTCAGAAGATCCACGATTTCCTTCTGCACCGAAACATCCAGCGCGCTTGTTGCTTCATCGCAAATCAACAGCGCCGGATGCCGCAGCAGTGCTCTGGCAATACAGACTCTCTGGCATTCCCCTCCGCTGATCTGCGATGGATATTTGGCGAGATAGCTCACCGGAAGGTGCACACGTTCCAAAATCTCTTCACACTGCCTTTTTCTTTCTGTTTTCGGAATTTTTCTGTAATAAAGCAATGCGTCATCCAGATTCTGCCCAATCGTCATCTTCGGATTCAGGGAAGATTTCGGATTCTGAAAAATCATCTGCACTTTTTTTCCAATTTCTTTTTGCGTCCTTTTTCCGGAAATCTGTTTTCCTTCCAGGTAAATGCATCCTTTCGTTGCCGTCGTAATGCCTGTCAGGATCTTTACGATTGTACTTTTACCGCTTCCGCTGTTTCCAATCAGCCCCAGACACTCTCCCGGCATCATTTCAAAACTGATGTCTTTTAATACATAAGTTCCATCTGAATTTCTGTGAAACTGTTTTTTTAAATGTTCCACCCGAAGCAGTGCTTCCATACCATTTCCGTACCTTTCTCTATCCCTCATCGAGTACAAGTTTCACCGGCTGCGGAATTGCCGCAATCAGTTTTTTCGTATAATCCTCTTTTGGGTCGTTCCATATTTCTTCCGGCAAACCCGATTCTATGATCCGGCCCTGATACATAACGCCGATTTCATCGGCAAGTCTTCTTGCAACTTCCATATTATGTGTCACCAGCAGAATCGAAAGATCTGTCTTTTTCCGCAGTGCGAGCAGCGTCTCGATCGTCATATCCTGTGAGGCGACATCCAGCGCACTGGTCGGTTCATCTGCCAGTAAAAGGGACGGCTGATTCATAATCGCAAGCGCAATTGCAACACGCTGACACATTCCTCCGCTTAATTCAAATGGATATGATTTTAAAACGCGCTGCGGGTTTTCAAATCGAAGCTCTTTTAAAAGCTCTTCCGCATCCTCTAAAATCTCTTTTTTGCTTTTTTTCCCCGCTGTTTTTGCATGCATATTTTGGCATTCCACAAACTGTTTCCCGATTTTGGCAAGCGGGCTTAATGACTGTTCCGGGTTCTGAAAAATATAACCCATTTTGTTTCCATGGACTTCACACCATTCCTTCTCTGAAAGCTGTATCAGATTCTGTTCTCCCATCCAGATATCTCCGGAAACAATTTTTCCCTCTTTTGTCAGGAGTCCTCCGATTGTACGAAGCAGAGTCGATTTTCCAGAACCACTCTCGCCGACAATAACGTAAATTTTCCCGGGAGAAAGAGAAAAGCTGACACCGTCAACTGCCAGCTTTTCTCCATATGTTACCGTTAAACGATCCACAATCAGATTTTTCTCTATTTGATTTTTCTCTGCCAGATGTTTGTCTGTCTTATTCTCTTCTATCCTGTTTTTTTTCATCTTTTGCGATCCGTTTCGTCTTTCGCCGTTGTTCCGGCTTTTGTTTCCTGTGCTTCTTTATTTATTCTTCCACAGACAGAGTATTGGTTACCAGATAATATTCCGTCGGATTGATCTGTACTCCTTTTACTTTGTTGGAGTATACAAAGATCAGCTGCTGATCTGCCACAAATGCAAATGGCATATCATCCAGTACCTGCTGCTCCAGTTCTCTGGTAAGAGAAACCACTTTGTCGTTATCCGATGTGGTACCAATTTCCGCTGCCAGCGCGTCTACTTTTTCGTTGGAATATCCACCATAATTGTTGCTGGCTCCCGTCGTAAACAACATATTGATAAAGTACGACGGAGTTCCAATCGGCGCCATGGCATAGTTTAAAATAGCAAGATCGAAATCACCCGATGCAAGAGGATCATCCAGCACATCCTGTGTCTCAATGGAAAGCTCAATTCCAATCTGGGACAGTTCTGCCTGAAGCATATCAGCAAGCTGGATGCAGTTGTCATTGTAGCTGTAAGTCAGCACTTTGAACGAAAGATTCACGCCGTCTTTGTCGAGGATACCATCTCCATCGGTATCCTGGTATCCTGCATCTGCAAGAATTTCTTTTGCTTTATCCGCATCGTAGGAATCGACGGTCAGATTTAATCCGTCTGTACCGCCAAATGCCAGGTTGTCCGGATAAATTCCATAGCACGGAGTTGCAAATCCCTGATAAACAACATCTGCATAGCCTTCACGGTCAATACAGTAATTGATTGCCTGACGTACTGCCAGATCGTCCAGTCCTTCTGTTTTCAGATTGAAGCTTAAAAAGTTTGCTCTTGTTGTCGTCACGGTATCGGTTGTATATTTCGAAGTATCTGTGAACTTTGATGCTCCGTTTGCTGTTTCCTGTGCGATCAGGTCAATCTCTCCGTTAGCAAGTGCCATATCCAGCGCATCCTGATCGTCGATAATTTTCAGCTCTACGGTGTCTGCCTTCGGAGCGCCGCCCCAGTAATTTTCGTTGGCACGCATTTTGACATCCGTCATAGCGGTAAACGAAGTTGCAACGTAAGGTCCTGTGCAGGAAACACCAAGCTCCTCATCCGGTTCTTCTGTTGCATCATAAATACCGAGAAGCGGATCACACAGATCATTTAACAGTGTTGGATTTGGTTCCGGCGTTACAATTGTAAATTTCATGCCGTCTGCTTCCATGGATTTGATTTTTAAGGTCGAATCTGCTCTCTCATTTTTCTCATAGGTACGCTCAAAGCATGCTTTTACTGCTTTTGCATCTACCGTTTTTCCGTTTGAGAACGTTACGCCATCACGAATGGTGAAAACCCAAGTATTTTCATCCGGTGTCTCTACCGATTCTGCGATCCATGGCTGCGGCTCAATATTTTCATCCAGACGGTACAGATTTTCGCTGATTCCATAGATGGACATGATCCAGCCATCCCAGTTATACGCAACGTCCAGACTTTCTGCACCAAAGAAACCGGTAGTAGCTCCAAGAACGAGATCTGCTCTTTCTCCATCTGTAGTCGTTTCCCCGGACTTTGAAACTGCGCCTGCTGCTTCCTCGGATGCTGAAGTCACACTTGCTGCTTCCGAACCTGATTTGGAAGATGTTTCACTCTCATTTGCCGTGCCGCATCCCGTTGCAAGAGATGCGAACAGGCAGGCTGCCATCATGACACTTACAATCTCTTTTTTCATTTGATTTTTCTCCTCTTTTTTGGTTTTTCCCGTCTTTCAGACGATCTTTTTTATGGATCATCTGTCCGCCTTTTCGCGTTGCAGGTGGTTTCATCTTGAATTTAATTTTCTGTTCTTGCTTCTTTCTTATGTACAAACTCGCTCAGTCGGTCTCCGAACAGCTGAAAAACTGTCACAACCAGAAACAGGGCCAGACCATTAAAAACGATAATCCATGGTGCTTTCTGCAGATAATCTCTCGCCTCGCTCATAACGGCTCCCCACTCTGCGGTAGGACGCGCAGCACCGAGTCCCAGAAACGAAAGTCCTGCCATACTGAGGATTACACTTCCAATATCCATAGCCGCTGTTACAATAAGGCTTCCCATCATATTGGGCAGAATATAGGCTGTTATCATGCGATAAAGCGGTACACCGTTCATTCTTGCGGCATATATATAATTTTCCTGTTTCATGGAAACCACAAGACTCCGGGAAAGCCGTGCATACGTTGTCCAGTACACGGCGCTTAAGGCAAGCACGCCGTTCCACAGGCCGACACCTAAAATTCCCGCAATCGCAATCGACAGTACAAAAGCAGGAAAAGCCTGGAAAACCAGCGTGATTTTCATCAGAATCTCATCCAGAACCCCGCCTGCAAATCCGGCCAGAATTCCAACCAGTGTTCCCACCAGAAATACGATTCCGACAATCAGAAGTGCTGTATAAATCGATGTCCTGCTTCCCGCCAGAATACGGCAGAACACGCACCGCCCCAGATTGTCCGTTCCAAACAAATATTCTTTGCACGGCGATAAGAATGCATTTCTTACATTCACCGCATACGGATCGTGGCGGATCAGATGCGGACCGATTACCGGGATGATTAAGATAACTGCGAGAAACAACAGACTGATTTTAAATTTTCCATCCATTTTTTTCATCGTGCACTCTTTTCCCTTCTGACTCTTGGAACCAGAATCTGACACAAAAACTCTACTGCAGCATTTATCAGCAGGTAAATCATTGCCATCCAGACAACATAAGCCTGAATCACCGGATAATCCCGCGCGCTGATGGATGTCACAGCAAGTCTTCCGACTCCCGGCCAGGAAAAAATAGTTTCCACAATGGCAGAACCGCCAAGCAGAGTTCCAAATGACATGCCAAGCAACGTAACAATCGGAAGCATACAATTTTTCAGCACGTGGAAAAAGAGAATCCGGTTCTCCGAAGCTCCTCTTGACTTTAAACCATCGACATACTCCTGTTCCAGCTCCTGAAGCACAATGCCGCGAATCTGGCGGATATACCAGGCAGACAGTGTCAGCGCCAGGACAAGAGCCGGCATAATAATTCCTTTTCCACTTACCGATCCTATGACCGGCAGAAGCTGCAGTTTCATGGACAGTACATACATCATCAGCAGCGCCAGGAAAAAGGATGGAAGGGAGGACAGAAAATAAGTGACGAAACGAATCATATTGTCAAACCCTCTGCCTTATACTTCGCACACAGTACTCCGATCGGAAAGGAAATCAGGATCGTAAGCGCGAGCGCTGCCACTGTCAGAAGCAGAGTCGCCGGAATCGTTTTCTTTAACTCGCCGGCCACGGCTTTTCCTGTTTTATAGGATTCTCCCAGATCTCCGTGGAAGAATTCATTCAGCCATCTTCCATACTGCACGGCAAAGGGATCATTCAGGCCAAGCTCTTCCCGTTTTAATTCCAGTGCCTTTTCCGAAACACGCATACCGGATTTTTTCAGTGCCACCATTGCCGGATCTCCCGGCGAATGATAAACCAGTAAAAAAGAAAGGAACGTAATTCCGATCAGCAGAAGTATTGTTTTTCCGATCACTGTTAACCATTTTTTTATCATGCTATTCCTCTACTTTACCGCGCGGAGCATAAAAAGCGGGGTCGATGCAAAATTAATTTTTTCTACATCATCCCAGACTTTTTTCCAGACCTCCCTGTCTGCCGTTGCTTCGCAAAAACCAGCCCGACGAATCATCCTCAGATCTTCTGTCGGACGCGCGCATCTGCTCAGAATCAGATTTCTGGCGATTTCTTCCATCTTATACGCTTCATCATATGCATTGAAATCAAAAACTTCTGCATCCTCTACATTTCTGTGATCCTCTTCGAATGCATTCTTCTGTTTGTCATCAAAAAGATAGTTATACCATCCTGCATCAAAATTTAAAAGAATGCCTCCTTTTTTCAGAACACGGCACCATTCCTGATATGCCTTCTGCGGTTCTTCCAGATTCCAGGTGAGATTTCTTGTTACAATTACATCAAAACTTCCGTCCTGTATGTTTTCTAGATTCTGCACATCTCCTCTCATCCATGTGATCCTGGAAGCATACGTTCCCGCATTCTGCATAGCATGGTTCAGCATTTCCTGCGTATAATCTACCGCGGTCACATCATACCCTCTTTTTGCCAGGCTAATGGCGAAAAATCCAGGACCAGTTCCCATATCGGCTATTTTTATCTTTTTATCCTCTGGAATTTCTTTCAATATGACATCCATCCAGCTCTTTTCATTGCTGTGATTCAGTTCATGACAGACAACATCCGAATAGCTCTCTGCCCGGCGTGTCCAATATTCTTCTACTTCTTTTAACATTTTCATAGTCTGCCTGTTCTTTTCTATCTGTAATTAAAGTCAAAATCCTCTTGCAGGTCTGCTGCAAAAGGATTTTGGAATTGATTTGCAGGAAGCAGAGGAAAACGCCCCGAAGCGGAGGAATGGCGGCGATTTACAGCTGTTCCCGCATCCTGCGCGTCAAAAAGTGCGGAACTTTCTGACGTTACAGGATCAAAAATTTTTGACGTAAGCATAATAACATAAAAAAAAACGCTAAAATAAGCCCCTCTGGGGGATATTTTTCGCGTTTTTTCAAATTTTTTTTTAATACAACCACTATTTTGCCCATCTCAATTACTTGCGTAAATTCGATGGACACGTCTTATATCCCCATAGCTAAAGCCTTAACTTGACCCATATTTATACAAGATAATTTCGATAAGCAAGCAATGAATATAGTACATCCAGTCCTTGCCAGATAGAACGTACTCCGGGCATACCATCGCTCGGAGCACCTTTCGTCCCTCCAAGAACTCCCAGATCATAAATTGCTTCTTTAAGTGAATACGCTTCAGGAATTTCCTTGCTTTTTCTTGCGCAACAACATAATACTTTCCATTCCTCTTCAGCAAATACGATCCCACTTGAAATTTCCGGACATATTTTCCCAAGATAAGTCAGATTTAATATCTGCATTGCAATGACAGAATATAATAACGTCAGAAAGCTTAATCTCCCATATTCCCTTGCCTGGTTCTTTTCTATTTTGCATCCACTCTTTAATATAAAATGAAACCGTTCTATCTTCCATCTGTGTGCATAACACTGTACCAGCTTTTTTATTTCTTTTTCGCTCTTTACCGTTACCGTTGTCAGCCGTGACATGTGACAATAGGCGGTAATACATAACGCCAGAGCGTGTCTGAAAAAGGCTTTTCGCAGGCTGCGAGTCCCGTTTGTGGGAGATTTTGTCCGAATGAAGGTAGCGTAGCGTGCTACGGCAACTGAATGAGGGCAAAATGCACCGCAAAGTGGTGCTTGCAACACAGCATGTTCACGCTTGAATCAGGTGCTGAGGAAATAGCAATGAATCGTGTTCCTGGTTTTTGCCGGTCTTGCTATTTTCGTAGGTGGGTGATAAAATGACGATAGATCGTGAGATCAAAAAGGGAGGAATGTTGTGGGACGATTCTTTAATTCGAAGGTCAATGCGTTTCAGGATGTGTTAAACTCCAAAATATATATCGATAAAACAGGATTACTGGAATACACCAACAGTGTGATAGACACAACATCAAAGTTTATCTGCAACAGCCGACCCAGAAGATTTGGAAAATCAATCACGGCGGATATGCTCACTGCGTATTACAGCAGAAGTCTGGATACGGAAGAAATTTTCGAAAAACTTGAGGTCGGAAAAACAGCGGATTTTCGAAAGCATCTGAATCAGTACGACGTGATTCATATTGACATTCAGTGGTGTATTGAGCCGGCCGGAGGTGCAGATCAGGTAATCACTTTTATTAACAAAAATGTGATTGAAGAGCTGCGTGAAACATATGAAAAAGAATTATCGGAGGGAACATCGTCGCTTCCGGATGCGTTGTCACAGATCAGTGCAAAAACAGGAAAAAAGTTTATTCTGATTCTGGACGAGTGGGATGTACTGATTCGAGATGAGGCGGCAAATCAGAAAATACAGGATGAATATATCAACTTTTTGCGAGGGCTTTTTAAGGGAACGGAACCTTCGAAATATATTCATCTTGCATATCTGACTGGAATCCTGCCGATCAAAAAAATAAGGACACAGTCTGCACTGAACAATTTTTCAGAATTTACAATGCTGGATGCGAAAGTTTTTGCAAAATACACTGGTTTTACAGAAGAAGAAGTGCAGGCGCTCTGTCGGACATACAACAGCGATTTTGAAAAAGTAAAGCGCTGGTATGACGGATATCTGCTGGAAGAGTATCAGGTTTATAATCCAAAAGCAGTTGTAGAGGTTATGACCTGGAATAAATATCAGAGCTACTGGTCAGAAACGGGCACGTATGAATCAATTGTACCGATGATTAACATGAATTTTGATGGTCTGAAAACGGCAATGATTGAACTGCTGGCAGGCGGATCTGTGAAGGTAGATACTTCAACGTTTCAGAATGATATGATAAACTTTTCCGATAAGGATGATGTGCTCACATACCTCATCCATCTGGGGTATCTGGGATATGATCAGCAGCAGGAAACAGCGTTTGTGCCAAATGAAGAAATACGGCTGGAGCTGACGAAGGCGGTAAAAAGAAAAAAATGGAATGAATGGATTTCGTTTCAGAGAGAATCGGATGCACTGCTGGATGCGACACTGGATGGAGATGCGGAAGCGTTGCTGAAAAGATAGAAGAAATTCACATGGCCTATACATCTGTAATTCAGTATCACGATGAAAATTCATTGAGCAGTGTGATTTCGATCGCATATTTAAGTGCTATGCAGTATTATTTCAAACCTGTCCGTGAAATGCCGACAGGAAGAGGATTTGCAGATTTCGTGTTTTTACCGAAACCGGAATATATACAGCAGTACCCGGCGATGGTTGTGGAATTGAAATGGAATAAGAGTGCACAGACAGCGTTGAATCAGATCGCGGATAAAAAATATCCGGAGTCTTTGCGACAGTATACGGGAGAAGTTCTGCTAGTGGGAATCAATTACGACAAGAAAAGTAAAAAACATGAGTGTGGAATTGAGAGCTATGAAAAATAGGAGGAATCTGTATGAAAAGATGTAGTTACTGTGGCAAAAAAATAAACGGAAGTGTTGGATTTTGCAGTGATGCATGCGAAAGCCGCTATAAAAAAGTAATGGAAAAAGATGGACCTAAAGTTAAATATTTTATTTCCGGTATTATTTTAGGATTCCTGGTGATGTTTTATGGAATTATATCAAACAGCAGCTTCCTGATAGGGATGGGAAGCATAGTAATAGGAATTGATGTTGTTTTCTTTCCGTTTACCACGCCGGAAACAACCGCTTTTTTGGGATATCAAAAGGCAAAATTAGTGGGCCGCGTAGCAGGTATATTACTGATAGCAGTTGGAATATGGGTGGGGACTATTCACTGATGAACAGAGATGCAGAAGCTGCCGCATTAACGTGCGGCAGCTTATTTTTACAGCAATTCCGCTTTTTTTTGGATCATTGCCAGAAATACCAGCGGTTCTTTTCCGCTACAGGAAACGGCATGGCCGCTGCCGTCCTCGCAGAACGTCGTCATGCCCGCCTGCATCGGATATGTTTTGTTATTATCCTGATATATTCCCTCCCCGGACAGAATGTGATACACTTCCGTCTCGCCGTGATGCTCATGGTACGGGAGCTCATCGCCCGGTAAAATCGTTACTTTTGCAAAGAGTGTCACCTTTCCGGAAAGGCGTTCGCCTTCCAGCAATTTTTCTGTTGTGTGTCTGTCTGCCATTGTTCACGTCCTCGTTTTCGTAATCTTTCCTCTGTCAATCTCCACCGTCGTATCGCACAGTGCCGCGATGTCTTCCCGGTTGTGGCTGGCCAGAAGAATCGTTTTTCCTTCCTCTTTTAACTTCAAAAACAGCTGCCGCATCTCCTGCACGCCCTGGTTGTCGAGACCGTTCATCGGTTCGTCCAGGATCAGGAGAGAAGGTTCTTCCATAATCGTCTGTGCAATGCCGAGACGCTGGCGCATGCCGAGCGAATACTTGCCGACATGCTTTTTCGCTTCCGGATCCAGTCCGACTTTTCGGATAGCCTCATCGATCTCCTTTTTCCCGATCTTCCTGCGGATGCCGGCGAGAAACTGCAGATTCTGTCTGGCGCTGTATCCCGGAAGAAAGCCCGGCGTCTCGATGATGGCGCCAATACTCTCCGGCGCTTCAATCTCTTTCCCGATCTGTTTTCCATCCACCAAAACCGCTCCATCGTCCACCCGAAGAAATCCACAGATGCATTTGAACAGAACCGTCTTGCCACTTCCGTTTCTTCCGATCATTCCGTGAATTTTTCCTTTTTCAAAACTCAGGCTGATCCCGTCCAGCGCCGCGTAGCTGCCAAACTTTTTTGTCACGTTTTCTATTCTTATCTTTTCTTCCATTCTTTCAGATTTCCTCCACAAAGTTCAGATCCTTTTTCCGAATCCCGAGATACGAGAGGATCGTGCATGCGCCGATGACAATCGCAAAGACACTGTAAACATATGCCATCGACGGCCCGTTTCCATACCCCTGCCACTTGTAGCTCGCAATGTTCATCCAAAGCGGCGGTGCGCAGTAATAGCCGATTGTGATGTTGGAAAATTTGCTGAGCAGAAGCGCGGTGAGTGCGATGCCGCAGTTGATGACGATTCCAAATCCCCTGTGTACCAGAAAATTTCCGGCATAACTCACAACGCCTGTCATAACCGACAGGCACCAGATTGCAAGCATTGTGAGCCCCATTGCCTCCTGCGGCGAAAATCGCGAAAGGATCAGATAATCCAACGGTTCCTGGTCAAAGGTATATGCCGCATTCGTCTGAGCCAGCGTACTGATCACCTTCCCCCATCCGGTTTCCCACCCTACATTCGGAAACACAAGCAGTACCGGAATCATACTTAAGCATATGGTGTAAAAAAAGGAAACAACCACAATGTATAGCATGTTTCCCCAAAACCAGCTTTTCCGCCCGGCCCGCAGAATCTGCCACCCGCTGTTCGGTTCCAGAAACGGAGCATCACAGAAAAGCAGCAGAGCCCCAAGAACGATGATAATCTGGTCTCCATTATATCTGGTCATAAACGGCAGCATCCAAAAAGTCACATCAACTCCGGTCTGCTCGCAGAAGCCTCGAATACCCGCCGTCATTACATGAAAAAGGATCGCAATCCACAACAGCGCAACATAAAACCGTGGTGTTGTGAATGTTTTCCGCAAACGTATCTGACATACCCGAAGGCTCATCCGTATTCTATCCATTCTGCGCCCTCCTCTTTACCACTCGCACGAAAATTACACCTTCCATTCCTGTCAGAATAAGGAAATAACCAGCTATCACAAAAAAATCCTTAAAATTCCGGATACTTCCCCCATGGAGCTGGTACCATCTCATCTGGCCCGGCAGCTGCAGCGCTTCTGCTACAAGCTGGCTTGCATAATAAAAAAAGAGCCGGTGTGCTGACCAGCACAAACAGATTTTTTATTTTTCCCGATATCATAAGCGCAAAAACTGCCATAAATGCATACTTGACAGCCTCAACTCCAAATCTTGCGGCAAGGTAAAACGGCAGAACGAGTCCATTTCCATAGCTTAAACTGCCTGTTAATGTTTCAAGCTCTTCTTTTTTTATCCACGGTATTTTTAATGCCAAAACGCCATAAACAACTGCCATTCCCAGAAAAATACTGATCACAGAACCGAAAAAGGCAACCACCAGATGCGACCAGCATATGCTGTTCTCCCTATGCGTGTCTCAATGCATCTAAGATAGCCATTTCTGCTGTCTTCCCAATAGCTCAGCGCAAACGGCAGCACAGCCAGCACAGAAAACACTTCAAAAAATGCACCCACACCATGGCTGCTGACAACCAGGTAATATACCGATACATTCCACCGGCTCTGCATTGCTTCCTGACTGATGTTCAACACGGTAACCAGCATCGCACCTGCAATGGCAAAATAAAATTTTCCTGATAAAAACATTCTTTTAAAATCCATTTTTATCATTCGAAAAAACTTCATGAAAGATCACCTTCTTTCTGTTTTGATTTTCGAGATGGTTTTACCGGTTGGTACATTCCCTCTCTCGAAACTTCTCTTCGCCTCTATAAAAGATGTGACCCCGCTTAGCCCGGAGCCACATCTTTCACAAAAATAATTTATTCTTTGAGTAAATCATAAAGCTCAGACAAACTCACCCTGCAATTTCCCGTCCATCCAGTGCATTGATGTAAACATACTGTTCGATCTCATCTTCTATAAATCGAAACTGCCACGCAGGAATCATATCGCACATCCAATGCCCCGTTTCATTTCTTCCCGTTGTCATCGGGTAATAAATCAGTTTCATCTGATCCAGCGTAATCGGCTCAGCAATTGCCAAATCATACTTATTTCTCAGCGTTTCCAAGATAATATCTTTTTCCGCAAGAGATACCGGTTCCTTTTCCCGGATAGCATAGTGATTAACTGCTTGAAGATATTGAATCCCGCCCTCCGTTATAACAGCCTGTATTTTAGATGACGGAATATAAAGATCATCCTGCCGGTTAATTTCATTGCATAATACAGGAACCCCATTCAGATAACCCTGAAAAAGCACCAGGAAACAATCATCTGCTTTTGACCACTCATATTTCTGAATCTTCTGAGGCTTTAGCAATTCTCCATTCTCGATTGCCTGTTCCATTAATTCCTGCTGTTTTTCCATCTGTTCATACGAAAAACTGTATTTACTGGTCAATTCAACTTTTTCCCAGTCTCCAATCCATCTAACAAACTCTTTTCCTTCCTCTATCAGCTTTTCTTCGTCTTCCAATGAAATTTTCTGCTCATTGTCTCTGACCAAAATCCCTTCACCATAGGCTGATGTAATATATTCAACAGGTAAATTATAATAAACTTTTTTTCCTTCTTCCGTTTCCACTCCTAATATATTGCTGACAGACACCGTTCCATTTTGATTTTTTAATTGTTCGCCAAGTATTCCCTCATACGAATAACAAACATCTGGCTCTCCCATGTCTCCTTTTCTTGTTTCCAATCCACTTTCCGGAAGTTTCCCAAGTATTTTATTGAACACACTTTCTCCTTGAAATCCATCCACTTCTATCATACATTTTTCAAACTCGTTCCATTTTTTGTCCGGCATGTCAACAACCGCATCAATTTTTGCCTGGCTGCCAAGCTGAAAACGGATGTGCTCACCATTGCTTAATTCCTGATCCTTTTCATGTGTCACATTTGTTTCCGTTTCATCATTGCTGATAGAACTATTCCGTTCTTCTCCATTTTCCTGTTTTTCTACCTGCTGCAAATTTTCTGCCTCATTCCCCATATTCTGACAACCCGTAAGAATCAACAATATCGTCAGAACTCCCAACACTTTCTTTCCCATATATCCCCTCTTTTCAAAATTTCGTTCTTTCTCTTCTGTTACTCGAAGCATAACGAAAATTTTCTCCATCGTCAACGGATCTGGGATATCATGCTCTATCTGGGATAATCGGTACAGATAGCAAAAATATAAGACCTTGTTCTTTGAAATCCGCATTCTTTTTGCTTCCTTCATACAAACAAAGTCTTTTTTATTACGTTTTATCTTATTTTATCGGAAACACTGCCTCTGCGCAAAACAAATCTCCTGTCTCATAATACTTTAACGCGCCACCTACCTTTTGCATCGTCCGTTTTATACTTTTGTGCCCAATCCCATGGCTGCTTGTATCTTTCTTCGTCGTATTCAAACTTGAATTTTCATTTAAAACAGATTTCTCTATTTTATTTTGAATCTCCAACCGAAGATATCCCATTTTTTCCTCTACAAAAATTATAATTTCTTTCTTCTCTATAACTTTCCGCTCTGCTTCAATCGCATTATCCATGAGATTTCCAAACACAGAGCAAAACTCCAAATCATCAATTCCTTCCATTTTGCTCAGAATCGTACACTTCACATCTACTTTTTCACTTCTCGCAAGAGTAATTTTTGTATTAATCATAGAATCCACATAACTGTTTCCGGTCTGAATCAATGTCTGTACATCTTCAATTTTCTGATTAATTTTTTCCCATACCTTTGCCATTTCCGACTGCGGCATGGTCTCCATTGCCTCTTGCAGAGGTAAAAGATAATTTTTCAAATCATGTTTAAATTCTCGTAATTCTTCATTACTTCTTTTAATAATTTCCATACTTTCCTTTGAATATTTCTCTTTTTCTTTCATCAGTTCATATTCTAGCTTTGTCTGATTATCTTTGCTCATTTGCTGTACTACAAAGTACATAATCAAGCACATCAGCCAAATACAGGACACGCACAGCAGCATTAATTTCTGTTCCTGCATCTGGATTCCCGGAAAATCTCTGGACAAGGTAATCAATGTCTTTCCCGCAACGGTTGAAAATACAAGACTGCATCCTATAACAATCCACTGCCAATTCACCAGATTTTTTCTTTCAAAAAGAAGGCCGTTTAAAATTTTGCCCACAAAAAAATATAAGATTTTCGTCAAAAGAACAGTAGCAATTCTCGCGATATCCTGTTGTTGAATAAAAGATGCTACACTCTCTTGTAGAAGTAAACTGCATCCAAAAAGAACTGCTGTATTCACAAACGTCGTTAATTCCCTCGCAACTACTGCAGCAATGATTTTTCGAAGAATACTGCCCCGCGTACTCACTGCCAGATATCCAAACAGCCAGAGCAATGTAAGCCATAATTCCCATCGATCATAAATCGCCGGATACTTTTCCAGCGCCGGAAAAATCATTCCGACCAGCACCGCGAACAACCATAAAAATTTCCCCCGTTTTCCTTTCGGCCGCTGCTGCATGAAATCCATACAAAACCCCAGCAGAAGCATATTTTCCAAAACAGAAATTGCAAGTTCAAAAACCTTCCAAAATGTTGCACTCATTCCATCACCACTCCCATAATTTTCATTCGAACCTGATTCAGATAATTTCTGCTGACAGGAATGCTTTTCCCGTTCAATAGCAGAAGTTCTTTTTCGCGCAACCGATATACATAGTTCATGTTAACCAAATATCCTTTATGTGTCCTTACAAATTTATGCGCTTCCAGTTTTTTCTCCGCTTCTGACATTTTCATTCTTACACGAATCGCCTCGTCCCTCGTATCTTTTTCCCGATAAAAAAGCAGATAGTTCTTCTCGCTCTCCACAAACCAGATATCACGCAATGCAAGTTTTACACTCTGACGCCCTGTCTGCAGTTCTATTTGCGGAACTTTCTTTCCTGCCTTTTTCTGCAGTTCCAGCAACTGCGGCTCCAATTCCTCGTCCAGATGTGCCTTGCGGATAAAAAAGAATGGATGATACACCAATGACTGAAACACCAGATCATCCTTATTTGATACAAACACAATACAACATTCCCTGTTCCACTTTTTCAGATACGATGCAACCTCAAATCCATTCACTTCCGGCATATCGATATCAATAAAAAAAACAGAAATCTCATCAAGATTTTTGATTCCTTCCAGCATCTCCTTCGCGGACGTATAGCTCTCCATTTCCACCGCGATCCCATGCTCCTGGCACAGACCGCGGATTCTGATTTCCAGTTTATCTAAAAATGCTTTATCATCATCACATAAAATTAAATTCATTATTTTCCCCCATACTCTTCTTATCGAAGATTCTACTTCTCACCAGCATACCAAATTTTTTCTTTTCTCTCAAGCAATCTGGGACAACCCGCAGTATCTGGGATAAACCACAAACTGAAAACAGCACCTGCATCGTTTGGCTGATGCAGGTGCTGAAATGTATGGATTCTTTTTTCTATGTTACGCAACGACATCCTCAAACTGCGAATTGTAAAGGTTTGCATAGAACCCATTCTTCGCAAGCAGTTCTTCATGGTTGCCCTGCTCGATGATATCTCCGTCCTTCATGACAAGAATCAGATCCGCATCGCGAATCGTAGACAGCCGATGGGCGATGACAAAGCTCGTTCTGCCCTTCATCAGGTTATCCATTGCTTTCTGGATCTCGATCTCTGTTCTGGTATCAACGGATGAGGTCGCCTCATCGAGAATCAGGATCTTATTGTCCGCAAGAATTGCTCTTGCAATCGTCAGAAGCTGTTTCTGTCCCTGGGATACATTGCTTGCATCCTCATTCAGCTCCATCTGGTAGCCGCCCGGCAGGGTCTGAATGAAATGGTGTGCTCTTGCAGCCTTCGCCGCTGCAATAACCTCCTCATCCGTGGCATCGAGCCGGCCGTAGCGGATATTTTCCATGATACTGCCTTTGAACAGCCACGTATCCTGCAGCACCATACCAAAGGCATCGCGAAGCTCTCTGCGGTTGAAATCCCTGATATTGTGGTCATCCAGAAGAATGGCTCCGCTGTTTACATCATAATAACGCATCAGCAGCTTAACCATCGTCGTTTTTCCTGCTCCGGTCGGGCCGACAATGGCAATTTTCTGACCCGGTTTTACCTTCGCGCAGAAATCATGAATGATGATCTGGTCCGGATTGTATCCGAACTGTACATGATCAAAGGTTACTGCTCCTGTTACCGTCCCAATATCGGCCGGATTTTCCGTGGTCTGATCCTCTTCCTCTTCATTCAGGAATTCGAAGACACGCTCGGATGCCGCCGACATCGACTGTACCATGTTGATCACCTGCGCAATCTGCTGGATTGGCTGGGTAAAGTTTTTTACATACTGGATGAATGCCTGGATATCACCGATTGTAACCACGTTTCGGATCGCCAGCAGGCCTCCGGTCAGCGCCACACAGGCGTAGCCCAAATTCCCGACAAACATCATAATCGGCTGCATCATACCGGATAAAAACTGCGATTTCCATGCGGAATCATAGAGAATGCTGTTGGTTTTCTCAAACTCCTCAATGGTATCCTTTTCACGGTTAAATGCCTTAATTACAAGATGGCCGCCGTAAACCTCCTCAACCTGTCCATTGATGTGACCCAGATATTCCTGCTGGTCACGGAAGAATTTCTGGGATTTTTTCGTCACCAGTCCGATCAGCCCCATAGAAATTGGCAGGATCACAAGTGCGATCAGCGTCATCAGCGGAGAGATACTCAGCATCATGATCAGAACGCCGACCAGCGTTGCCACGGATGTGATGATTGTGGTAATGCTCTGGTTCAGTCCCTGACCCAGTGTGTCGACATCGTTGGTAATACGCGAGAGCACTTCGCCATAGGTGCGGCTCTCAAAATATTTCATCGGCATGCGGTTGATTTTCTCCGAAATTTCCTTCCGGAGCCGATAGCATACCTTCTGGGTAACGCCCGTCATAATCCAGCCCTGGATGAAGCTGAACAGGGCGCTCATCAGATACAGGCCAAGGGTAAACAGCAGAATTTTTCCGATTTTCGTAAAATCAATGCTGCCTGTCCCTCTGATTTTTTCCATCAGTCCCTCAGACAATGCTGTTGTTGCTTTTCCGAGGATTTTTGGTCCCGCAACGTTGAACACGGTCGAACATGCTGCACAGAGCATAACGACAAAAATCGCAATTTTATACTTTCCGATGTACTGTGCAAGCTGTTTGATTGATTTTTTCAGGTTCTTCGGCTTCTCGCCCGGCTGCATGCCGCGGCCCATGCCTCCCATCGGTCCTCCTTTGCGCGGCTGCTGATTTCTCCTGTCACTCATGGTCAGCCACCTCACTTTCTATTCCAAGCTCCTTCGCCGAGAGCTGGGATTTTGCAATCTCCTGATAAACCTTACAGTTCTTCAGCAGTTCTTCATGTGTACCTTTTCCGACTACCTTTCCGTCATCGAGCACCAGAATCTGCTCCGCATGGAGAATTGTACTGATTCGCTGTGCCACAATGATCACGGTGCTGTCTTTGACATTCTCCGCCAGTGCTTTTCGAAGCGCCGCATCCGTTTTCAGATCAAGTGCAGAAAAGCTGTCATCGAAAATAAAGATTTTCGGATCCTTTGCAATCGCACGCGCAATCGCCAGACGCTGTTTCTGTCCGCCGGACACATTCGTTCCGCCCTGGGAAATCGCGGTCTCATATTTATCGTCTTTTGCTTCAATAAACTCTGTTGCCTGCGCAATCGCGGCTGCTTTTTCGATCTCGGCATCGGTTGCATTTTCTTTTCCGAAGCGCAGGTTCGATGCGATCGTTCCCGAGAACAGCACACCTTTCTGCGGTACAAAGCCAATCTCGTCTCGCAGCTCCTTCATGGTAATGTTTCGGATATCCTTCCCATCCAGGGTAATCTGTCCGCCCGTCACATCGTAAAGACGCGGAATCAGGTTTACCAGCGTTGATTTTCCGCAGCCGGTACTGCCGATAATTGCCGTTGTCTTTCCCGGCTCCGCCACGAAATCAATATCATGCAATACATCCTCTTCCGCTCCCGGATACCGGAAATTGACATGGCAAAAGCGGACAACACCATTGTGTACGTCTAATTTTTCCGGCGTTTTAGCATCCTGAATCGAAAGCTCTGTCCGGATAACCTCATCGATACGACCTGCGGCAACCGCAGCACGCGGCAGCATGATAGACATCATCGTCAGCATCAGGAAGGACATAACAATCATCATGGCATACGTAATGAACGCTGTCATTGCGCCGACCTGCATCGTACCCTCATCGATTCTGTGTGCACCAAACCAGACAATTCCTACGGTCAGTACATTCATAATCATCATCATGCCGGGCATCATAAAGGTCATGACACGGTTGGTAAACAGTGTCGTCCCGGTCAGCTCCCGGTTTGCCGTATCAAAGCGCTCTTCTTCTTTATCCTCTCTTCCGAATGCACGGATAACGGAAAGTCCGGTCAGGATCTCACGGGAAACCAGGTTGATGTTATCGACCAGCTTCTGCATCTTTTTGAATTTCGGCATTGTAATAGATACAAGCAGCATGACATAGCTGATAATCACAATAATTGCCAGCACGATAATCCAGCCCATGCCGGCGCCCGTTTTTACCACCTTGATGACACCGCCAATACCAAGAATCGGCGCATACGCAATCATGCGCAGCAGCAGCACCGATACCATCTGGATCTGCTGGATATCATTTGTACTTCTCGTAATCAGGGATGCTGTGGAAAATTGATCCATTTCCGCATTGGAAAATCCGACAACCTTTTTGAATACCTGATCTCTCAGATCGCGACCGATTCCGGCAGCAACACGGGAGGCAAACAGTCCGACAAAAACCGTTACCACACCCATCAGAAGTGCCATGCCGACCATCTTAAGACCCGCCGTCAGAAGATACGACTTCTGAATCCGGTCGATATCAAGTCCCGCCGCTTTATCTGCGGAAACCGCATAGGCAATTCCCATCGATTTTACCAGCGAGCTTCCCATCGTGTCGAGCGTTTTTTCCATGCCATCGCGCATCGAAAGCACGTCATCTTTCTCCATTTGTCCACTCTCGAGCATGGATGCAAAAATCGGACGGACATCTACACAGGTCACTTCTGCCTTGTTTCCATCCTCATCTTCCTTTTCCTGCCGGAAGCTCTTCAGCTCCACATGCATCATCTCGCCGATCTGCTCTATCGTCATGTTTTCAAACACGGAAGCATCCTGACTGGTCTGCTGCGCCATGAGCTGTTTGAAGGCAGTTTCCTCCATCGCACCCATCTGGTAATTCATAAGGAGTGCAACGGTCAGCGTTTCATCCGCTGTATCTAGTTCTTTTTCGGAAGCTTTGTTCCGTTCGTAATAGCCGTCCTTTTTCGTATAAAGGCTTTCCACAAGTCTGCCTCATCATCCGTCATGATGAACTTTGCTGTCTGAAATTCTTCCTCTGTGATCCTTTTTGGCGTAACGTGCTCAACACCGCTGTTCTGAATGCCCACATCGATGATATCAGATGTGTACGACGGGAGCGACAGGTCGCACCACGCCTGGACAAACAAAAGCATAAGAATCACAAGAATCGATTTCCAGTACGGGAGCATATTCTTGAAAATCTTACTCATTTTTTCCCCTTTCTGTCTTTCTCGTACATCGTTTTCGGGTTTCAATTTCTTTTTCTGCAATCTCATAGATACGATCCAGATAAGCAACCAGCTGATCTACATCCTCTTCCTTTAACTGTGACATCACAGAGCAGCCAAAATCCTGCATTCTGTCCCGTACCTCTTCCCCCTTTTTCCAGCCCTTCTCTGTCAGACTGATATACGTATTTCTGCGGTCTTTTTTGTCAACGCTCCGCTCTACATATCCTTTTTCTTCCAGTCCGCGCAGTGTGCGCGACACAGCCGGCGGAAGCGTTTTGGTCTTTGCTGCCAGCTCTGAGCTTGTAATTTTTCCGTTTTCTCCCATTTGCAAAATCGCACCCATAACGGAAAATTCGGAACTGCTGAGTCCCGGAATCAGGTCTGATACGTTCAGTTTTTTAAACTGGTGCACCGCACGAAACAGTTTTTCAAATGCATCTTTCATATTATCCCCCTCCTTTTTGCGCAAATACTTAACAGTGTTATTTATTTACGCATGTTAAATAATAACACCGGCAAATTTCCATGTCAAGAAATTTGCCGGTGTTTATGTTTTTTTTAGAATTTACGCTACTCAAATAGAATTTGACAAACGCTGCCATTTTGTTTAGATTAGAAGCAAATACGAAAGGACATCTTCATTCCCATGCCAGGTTTTATTTTACATCTCACCGCAGCCCAAATGCTGTTAAAGCACCTCCCGTCCCACCCGGATTTTCCATATCCGATTTCATCGGTAAATGATTTTCTAATCGGAAATCTTCTGCCGGATGCGACGCAGCAGAAAGAATCCTCCCATTTCCGCGATCCGCTTTACCGCGAAAAAATGATGGTATTCCCGGATCTTACACGGTTTACAGCGAAATACCGTTCACTTCTGCCAGATTCGAGCGCACTGGGATATTATTTTCATCTTTATATTGACCGGAAATTTTTTAAGGATTTCATTCCTCAGATTGTGGAATTTTATAATGCGGATGGGGAAATTACAGATATGAGAGATGAGATTGCAACGGTTTATATCAAAAAATCGCGGACATCCATTCCTTTTTCCAGATATCTCACGGAGGAGTATTATTACGGGGACTATACACGAATGAATACATATCTTGTCAACCGCTATTGCATCCCGCTCGATCTCAATCCTAACGTCACGAACCCTGGAATCACAGAAATTCCGTATGAGAACGTCCAACAGGTACTTGACCTCCTCCATCACTTCCTCTCCGTCCCGCCGGAAGCCGCGCAGGATCTGAAGGTCTTTCCGCTTGAAGAGCTGCTTGCGGCACTGGAGCAATATGTAGAAGAGTTTTTGGCTGTGCCGAATAAGTATATTCCATAATTTTCCATTTAAAAAGGAGCAGAACCCACACCGGATTCCGCTCCTTTTTCAGAATGTAATTTTTCCGTTTTCTCTTACACTACCTCTTGAACGATCCCTTCTCTGTCATCCGTATCCATTTGTTTTTTTCTTCGATATTCCGTCGGTGTCCTCCCATAATATTTCTTAAATGTTTTGCAAAAATAATCCATATTTTCAAATCCCGTCTCGCCGGAAATTACAGTTATCTTTTTCTCCGTCGTGGCCAGAAGCTTTGCAGCCTCCTGCAGACGATACTTCACCAGATAATGCACCGGCGTATCGTGAAGATATCTTCGGAACAGATTCAATGCCGTACTTTTGCTCACCATAGCCTGCCCGGCGATATCCTCCAATGTAAGATTTTGTCGGAAATTTTGATGAATATATTGCATCATCAGCTGTGTTCTTCCCTGTGAGGATGCCGTATTTTCTCTTTTTTTCTGCAGCACTTCCGAATCCATGTGCAAATAAAGCAAGTGCCACAATTCCTGCGTCAGAAATAAAGTAACCAGTTCCCGGTCTTTGTCTGATTCCTGCGCTTTGAGAATTTTCTGCATGAGCTCCAGTGCTTCTGCCTGCCATTTTATTTCCCTGCAAAAGACAATGCAGTCCACCTTACACGCCTGTATCGGTGCAATGTATTTTTTGTAAATCAGGCTGTCTGCCGAAGCGAGAAATGTCGGTTTCAGAACGAAATTTGGCACAATCGCATGGCCTTCAGAAAAATAGCGATGCAAAATCTTTGAGTTAATAAAAATGCCCGTTCCCTGTCCCAGTGAAAGCTGCTTTTCGCCAACCCAGAAGGTTGCTGTTCCCTCCTGTACAAAAACAAACTCAAACTCCACATGCCAGTGCCATTCTACACAATGAAAATCAAACAACGCAAGATCGTCGTAATACAATTGAAACGGATATTCACTATTTCCATGCTGTATCGTTTCCATCATGGTTTCATCCGTTTGGATCTTGTTATAAAATGTATTAAACTCCATCTTTCCCCGCCTCCGTTTTTCAGGCACGACCCTCTCTATTTTGCGATATTATACAATAAACAGACGATATATTCCAGTGAAAGCGACACTATTTTACGTTATTATACAAAAAGAATCGTTGTCGCTCCATGGAACACGGTGAACGGCAACGAAACGAACACTACGGCCGCAGCAGTTCTGCCATTTTAAAAAACGGAGTATATCATCATGAAAAAGAACTACCACAAAACCTTAATTGCCTGTTATCTTGGATTTATCACGCAGGCAATTTCTGCAAATTTTGCACCTTTACTATTTCTTACCTTTCACAGAACTTACCATATTTCTCTTGGAAAAATTGCGTTTATCTCGACAGTATTCTTTTTCACACAACTTCTTGTCGATTTGTTCTGTGCCAGATATGTCGATAAAATCGGTTATCGCAGGTGTGTCGTTGCTTCTGAGATTCTTTCCGCCTGCGGCCTGATTGGACTTGCCTTTCTGCCCAATATTCTGCCAAATGCCTATGCAGGAATTTTGCTCAGTGCCATGATCTATGCCGCCGGAAGCGGACTGATTGAGGTTCTTGTCAGCCCAATCGTAGAAGCTTGTCCGTTTGACAATAAGGACAGCGTTATGAGTCTGCTTCACTCCTTTTACTGCTGGGGGTCTGTAGGCGTCATCCTACTCTCCACTGCTTTTCTGGCAGTTTTTGGTATGGAACGCTGGCCGATCCTCGCATGTATCTGGGCTGTACTTCCACTGTACAATACGTTTAATTTTCTTTCCTGCCCGATTGAATCACTGACCGGAAGCGAAGAAGGACTTACCATTCGTCAGCTGTGCCGTCTTCCCATTTTCTGGATTTCCCTTGTTCTTATGGTCTGCGCCGGAGCAAGCGAGATTTCGATGGCGCAATGGGCTTCCGCTTATGCCGAGTCTGCATTAGGTCTCTCAAAAAGCATTGGAGACATTGCAGGACCGTGCCTGTTTGCTGTGATGATGGGCATCAGCAGAACCTTCTATGGTAAATACGGGGAAAAAATTGACTTAACAAAATTTATGATCGCATCCGGTACACTTTGCCTGATCTGTTATCTGGCTGCAGCTCTCGCACCTTATCCTCTTTTAAATCTTACAGGCTGCGTTGTGTGTGGTTTCTCCGTAGGAATTATGTGGCCGGGAACCATCAGTATTTCATCCTCTAAAATTCCACTCGGCGGAACTGCACTGTTCGCACTTCTCGCCATGGCCGGAGATATGGGTGGTTCCATTGGCCCATTTGTTATTGGATTTGTCACACAAAACACCGGCGACGATCTGAAGGCAGGTATGCTGGCCGGCTGCATTTTCCCTGCTGTACTGATTTTGTCTGTTTTTCTGCTCCGACAAAGGAACGCAGAGCAAAAATAAGCACCGAAGAGATACTGTAACGTGTCTCAGACACACTTCTTAGAAAGGAGATAGGATGATGGATTTTTCCTGGTTAAATGAAAGCGAATTAAAAAGAGAGGAAGAAGGCAAGCTTGTCATCTTTGCACCGGCTGGGACAGATTTCTTCTGCAACAACGGCACTGTTTCGGAAGAAGGCATTACGCCGGAATCACTGCACAATGCACCCTATTATTATACGGAAATCGAAGGCGATTTTGTTCTGACTGTCAAAGTTTCTCATGACTTCAAAGACATCTATGACTCTTCTTCTCTTATGGTCATGGAAGATCTGGACAACTGGGCAAAAAGCTGCTTTGAAAAAACCGATTTCGGAACTCATGCCGCTGTCAGCGTTGTGACGAAACAAGGTTATTCTGACGATGCCAACGGAAGTAATATTTCCGGAAATACCGCATGGCTGAAAATTTGCAGAGTGAAAAATTCCTTTGCTTTCCATTATTCTGAAGACGGCATTCATTATTTTATGACAAGATTTTTTAATCTTTCCGGTAAAAAGACCGTAAAAGTAGGGCTTCTTGCCCAGGCGCCGCAGGGAAATGGTGGCAACCGGATTTATGAAGATTTGCATATTGAGAAGAAAACAGTAAAGAATATCCGCTTCGGAGAATGAAATACCCTGAGTTCTTCTATTTTAAAAGGAGTCGGACAGTCCGACTCCTTTTTTCACTTCCCGTCGATATTTCTTACAACTCCCGAGAACAACAGCGATCCGTCCTGCCCCGTAACAAGAAACAGGAATGGACGATCCAGTACGAAATCGATTTCGTCGTCCGGGATTTCTGCTGCGGTTTCTGAAACGCCAAGTTCTGTATAGGCTGCTCCGGTTACTCCGTTTTCATCAATTTCGAGCATGGCGGCGTGGTCTGCTTTGCTCAGGTATAAGCCATTCCTGTTCTCTGTTAATGGACTGAAATCCGCCAGATCCGCATCCAGTGCATCCGTTACACCAAGTGCACGCACCGTTTCGATCAGGTCTGTTTTCTCCGATACTTTAAATTTAGGAACAGACAGATTCACCATAGGGGAATACCAGTTATCACTGCTTTCATCCCGCCGTATAACCTTCATCAGATCCGGCGATGATACCAGTTCACTTACATCTGCATTTTCATCCGGAAGCAGGAAATACATAGAGCCGCTGTCCTGAAGGCTAAGACCGATTGCCGTAAATTGTTCTCCCTGGTAGACATCCATCCGTTCCGTTTTTTTCATCATATCCACATCGGTGTCTCCCGCAGTTCCGTGGAACGTTTCCTTCTCTGTATTCACTTCCCAGAAATTTTCCCTCCACATCGCCTTATAATAGATGGTAGATACAAGCTCAAACACGGTATCCGGTGCGATCGCCATGTCTTTCGTATATTCCTTCAAAAGCCCGCCGGTATTATTATCCGTCCAGGTCTGCAATGCCTGATCCATTTCTTTTGATCCTGGCGTTCCTCTGAATGTCGATGCATAGTACTGCTCCGCCAGCCGCTGCAGCGTTGCGTCATTGTATGATTCCTCACTATCGAGCCACAGCGAATTTGCCAGCACACTTTTCAGCGCGGGCGTGTCTGCATAATTGCTTTCCCAGAGTGAAGAAACATTTTCCCGTAAGGTGTCCATGTCCTGCGCACCAAGCATATCCAGAATCTGCTGCCGCGTATTTCCATCCGAAGTTTCCGCCAGCATTGCAAACGCGATATACAGATTGATCGGCGAGCAGACGGTATTTTCATCTTCTGAAACCAGCATTTGTTTCATCAGGTTCTGATAATATGCATCCATTCCCGACTGCAGTTCTGCTGATTTTGCTGTCAACTCCCGGTACGAATCCCACCAGTCCCAGTGTGCATCGCTTTCCATGAATTTCTGTGCATCCATTGTCCGCTCCACAGATGCCGGATAAGCCGCCAGAACCGTCGTTACCCCCGACGGATAACGGACTGCAGAACCCTCCCGACCGTTTCTCCATGTCGCAACCCCCAGCACAGCTCCGCCGATGATCACCGCGCAGGCTGCGGCGGCCGTCCATTTTTTCCATACGCCTCTCCGCGGGTGGCGATCACTCCGTGCTTTTTCCACCATACCAGGCTCCAGATTTCCCAGCACTTCAAACAATTCTTCTTTCTTCATAATTCGAACCCCCTTTCCGTCAAGTGTGTATGCAATTTTCCACGGATCCGGTTTAATGAAACTGAAATATAATTTTCACTTCTTCCCAGCCGCTCCGCGATTTCACCGATGCTGTCTACATACCAGTACCGCAGGACAAACATGCATCGTTTTTCCTCCGGCAGCTTCTGCAGAAACTGATTGATCTCCGCGATCAGTTCTTTCATCTCCCACTGCCGCTCAATATCATCTTTCCCCGAAACACATTCTTCCAGCTCGTCCAATACCGCATCCATCTGACTTTCTCCGCGTTTTTTGCGATGCATTTTTCTATACAGATCAAACGAAAGATTTCTCGTTATTTTTCCAAGAAATGTGGATAGCAGAGACGGCCGGTGCGGCGGCATGGCATTCCACGCGTGAAGCCAGGTGTCGTTGACACATTCTTCTGCATCCGCCGGATTCTGCAGAATATTCTGTGCAATCGAAGTACAGTATGTACCATATTTCACCGCAGACTCGCTGATCGCTGTTTCGTTCCTGTCCCAGTACATTTGGACAATATGAGTATCCTCCATATGGAAATCCCCCCTTTCATCTATCATCACGCCATTTTGCAGAAAATCTTACACTTTTCAAAAGAAATTTCGGTTCAAAAAAGGGCGTGACCAAAGCCACGCCCTTCCATTCTTTTATTTTCTTTATGCCAAAATCGGTTTCAAAGCCTCTGCGAGTTTTTCTTTCTCTGCTTCTGCCTCTGCCAGATCCTTGCCAAGTGTTGTGTAATATACCTTGATCTTCGGCTCTGTACCGGACGGGCGGACGATGACGGTTTCACCATTTGCCAGTTTGTAGATCAGAACGTTTGCGGATGGGAGTCCTGTTTCTTCCGGTTTCTCGTAATCGGTTACTTTGACAACAGCGGAACCTGCGATCTCGGTCAGCGGCTCTTTTCGAAGGCCATCCATAATACCGGCCATCTTGTCCATTCCGCTAAGTCCCGGGAACTCGAAGCTGTCTACTTTGTTCAGGTAACGGCCATACTCGGCATAGATCTCTTCCAGTCTCTGTTTCAGGGAGCTTCCGATGCTTCTGTAATAAGCTGCCATCTCGCAGATCAGCATGGAGCCGATGACTGCGTCTTTATCTCTTACATACGGACCGGCCAGGTATCCGTAGCTCTCCTCGAATCCGAAGATGAAGCGGTCTACTTCGCCGTCTGCCTCAAGGTTTGCAATCTGATCACCGATCCATTTGAATCCGGTCAGAACGCTGCGGAGCTCTACGCCGTAGTGCTCTGCAACTGCATCTGCCAGCGGTGTGGACACGATGGATTTTACAGCAACTGGTTTCTCCGGCATGGTGCCTTTCTCGATGCGGCCTGCGCAGATGTAGTCGAGAAGCAGAACGCCGACTTCATTTCCGGTTACCAGCTCATAGCTTCCATCCGGGCATTTCATGGCGATACCAACGCGGTCTGCATCCGGGTCGGTTGCCAGCATCAGGTCTGCGCCGGTCTCTTTTGCAAGATCCAGGCCTTTTTCCAGTGCAGCAAAGATTTCCGGGTTCGGATAGCTGCAGGTGGTGAAGTATCCGTTCGGATACTCCTGCTCCGGAACGATGGTGATATCAGTGATGCCGATGTCTTTTAATACACGGGTGACCGGTACAAGACCAGATCCGTTCAGCGGGCTGTAAACGAGTTTCAGTCCAGCGGTCTTGCAGAGGCCTGGACGAACCTGACGGGATTCGATGGCTTCGTACAGTGCATTCTTGCAGTCATCGCCGACGAAACGGATCAGTCCCTCTTCTACTCCCTGTGCAAACGGCATATATTTTACGCCGGTCAGGATATCGGTTTTCTGAATCTCTGCGTATACGATTGCTGCAGCATCATCGGTCATCTGGCATCCGTCCGGGCCGTAGGCTTTGTAGCCGTTGTATTTTGCCGGGTTGTGGGATGCAGTTACCATGATACCTGCATTGCAGTTATAGTAACGGGTTGCAAAGGAAAGTGCCGGTACCGGCATCAGTGCATCGTAAATTCTAACTTTGATTCCGTTTGCAGCCAGAACGCCTGCTGCTGTTTTTGCGAAAACATCGCTCTTGATACGGCTGTCATAGCTGATGGCTACGGTCTGGTTTCCGCCCTGTGTTTTTACCCAGTTTGCAAGGCCCTGTGTTGCCTGACGCACTACATAGATATTCATACGGTTTGTTCCTGCGCCAAGTACACCACGAAGTCCTGCGGTTCCGAATTTCAGAGATACAGCAAAACGGTCCTTGATCTCCTCATCGTTTCCTTCAATCCGTGCCAGCTCCGGGTTCAGATCTGCGTCTTCCAGATCAGCTGCCAGCCATCTCTTATACTCTTCCAGATACATATCTTTTTTTCTCCTGTTCTATTCTTTATTTGTAACTATTCAGCGCCATGCGAAAGAGAAGAAAATCGTGAATCATGCTTGCATGAATGCGCGGTTTTCTGGAATTTCATATGGCGAGAAGCAACATCGAGATGCAGCGCAAGCGGAATCGAGATGGGGTTCTGAATAGTTACCTTTCTTTTATGTCTCACTCTTATGTCCCCATTCAGCGCCACATAAATGTATGTATAGTCATAATATACCATAACTGTCCCAAAACAGCAATTATTTTTGGTAATTTAAGCAAAATTTTACCGATTCTTTTTCTCTTTTTTCGACTCTGTCCGCCGTTTTCAGACAGAACAGGACAAAGAAAAAGCGAGGACCCCAATAACGATTCCCGCTTTTTGTCTGCCTTATGAGGGCAAGCCATACCGCAAAGTGGCGCTTTCAGATTGCGGAAATGGTTTTTCAAGCATGCTCCGGTCTGTGATTATAGTCGAATCCGCATTTTTCCAGAAATGCCCGTGCGATCACTGTAGCGCCGATCTGGTTCGGATGGATTCGATCCCAGGCGATGTAGGAGGAATGGCGGTACTGGAAGTAATCGTTGAAGACGGCCTGAAGGTCGATAAAGCGGCAGCCGTATTTCTCAGCCAGCTCGCTGCAGATCGCGCCGTAGGTGTCCATGCGTTTTCTCATCCAGTCCTCCCCATTTGGCTCCATGTAGTATGGGGTCATGAGGAAAATTCCTTTTACATTATCTTTTACGGAAAGAATCATCTTTTCGACGTTGGAACGGTACTCCTCCGGCGATACCTGCTCGTCCGGGATGGCCGGGCTGTCGAACTGTCTCCAGACGTCGTTGATGCCGATGCAGATGGATACCCAGTCTGGTTTTAATGATACGACATCGCGGTCGAAGCGCTGCAGCAGGTCACGGCTTGTGTTTCCGCCGATACCGGAGTTTGTCACGCGGAGATATACCTCCGGGTAGAATGCTGCAAGCATGTTTTCGACGATTCGGACATAACTCTTTCCGACATTTTCAAATAAACCTTCCCCCACCGGCTGTGCACTCTCCATATCCGTTACGGAATCTCCTGCAAATACAATCCGGTCCATGTGTTCAAAAATCATTTTTTTGCCTCCCTTGGTCATAATAATAGATCAAAAAAACCTTCCAAATCCCATTATAATCTTGTAATTTCGACGGTACAAGGCAGATTTTGTAAATTTAAAGCGATTTTAAAGCGATCCAGACAAAAAAAACGACTGCGAAGCACCGTTTTTCAGCGCCCCGCAGCCGGGAAATTTCTTTTTTTGCAACGATTCAGAGCCATGCGAAGCCGAAGAAAAATCGCGAAACACGCTTGCATGAATGAGCAATTTTTCCGGAGTTTCATATGGCGAAAAGCAACATCGAGATAAGGCTCTGAATCGTCACCATTTTTTTAGTGAATAACGCTCAGTTTTCAATTCCATCCATATACGCATTGTAAATCGCCGGATCAATATTCTCTTTGATCGACTCATACACGCTCTGGGATGCCTCGCGGATGTCAGCTCTTGTCTGGCCATCGAGTGTCAGAATCTTCGTTCCGCTCTCCTCGATTTTCGCGATCTTGTCGACAATACGGGCATCGGACTGCTCTCTTGCGTACTCGGTCGCAATCTTTGCGGCCTCGGTCATGATCTCCTGCTCGTCTGCAGGCAGATCCCGGAAGAAATCGTCGTTGACGATCAGGGAAATCAGATGCGGCAGATGGTTCGTCTCCACTACGTAATCCTGCTGCTCATACAGGTTATTCGAAACGATGACCTCGTATGGGTTCTCCTGCGCATCAATCGTGTGCTGCTGCAGGCCGATGTAAACCTCACTGAAGCTCATCGGCGTCGGGTTGGCACCGATGGCTTTCCAGAATGCCAGATGGTAGCTGTTCTCCATGGTACGGATCTTCTGACCCTTGAAATCCGAAAAGCTGTAAACCGGCTTATTCGTACTCATGACACGAAATCCCTGATCTGCCATACCGAGCAGGTGATAGCCTCCCTCCGTATAAACGTTGCTGATCAGCTCGTAAAACTCCGGATTATCAATCTTCTCACGGCATTCATCGAGAGAATCAAACACACACGGCAAATCAAACACGGCAAGATCCCCCATAAAAGAAACCTGCGGTGCCGTATTCTGCACGACAAACGGAATATCGCCGTCAGCACACGTTTCCAGCAGATCGCGGTCGCCGCCAAGCGTTGAGTTTGCGTAAACCTGAATTTTCATCCTTCCATCGCTCAGCTCTGAAATCTCTTCCGCAAACTTCTCAGCGAAGATCTGCGTTACCGTGTCCTCCGGGCTCGCCGTTGCCAGCGGCCAGGAATAGCGCTGTGTCGTCTCTTCTCCGGAAGAGCCGCAGCCGGCAAGCGATGCGCCAAGCGCAACGACAGCGGCAAGTGCCGTCACTTTTCGGAAAAGCTTTTTCTTTTTTGTCATCTTTTTCATTGTCCTTCGCTCCTCCCTATAAAATTCCAATCGAAATCGCCGGAATAAACGTAATCAGCAGCAGTGCCGCAAGGAAGAAACCGATCATCGGCATAGCCTTCTTTGCGATCTGCATGACCGGAACCTCGGTCAGGGAGCTTGCCACGAACAGGTTAACGCCGATCGGCGGTGTTACAAAACCGATCGCAAGGTTGACAACCATGATCACACCAAACTGAATCGGATCCATACCGATTGCCTGTACGATCGGCAGAAGGATCGGGGTCAGAATCAGGATTGCCGGTGTGGTATCCATCACCATTCCGACAATCAGCAGGAATACGTTGATGATCAGAAGGATCGCAACCGGGCTGTGGAAATTGTTCAAAATGAACTCACTGACCGTCTGCGGTACCTGCATCAGCGTCAGCACACGGGAGAATGCGGTCGATGCTGCCAGAATAAACAGGATCGGGGTGAAGGTACGAATCGCCTCAACCAGAATGGACCAGATGTCGCGGATGCGGATACTCCTGTACACAAAAAGGCTGATGATCAATGCATAGAATACGGAGATAACAGCCGCCTCAGTCGGGGAAGCGACACCGCTGTAGATACAGCCAAGGATGATCACCGGGCTGAGCAGTGCAAAAAAGCTCTCTTTTAAAACGCGAAGCAGGCCTTTGTCATGCAGCACTTTGACTTCTGCATGGATCTTCTCTTTGTCCTCCCCATACCGTTTGCAGTGATAAACGGCATAAACCATCAGCAGCAGACCGATCATCAGACCCGGTACAATTCCGGCAAGGAACAGGTCACTGACCGAAGCGCCGGAAGCCATACCGTACATGATGAACGGAATACTCGGGGGAATGATAACGCCAAGGCCGCCGGCAACTGCCACAATCGCTGTGGAGAATGTCAGATCATAACCAAGGGTAGTCAGAATCGGGATTGTCATGCTTCCGACAGCGGCAACGGTCGCCGGAGCGGAACCGGAAATCGCACCGTAAAAAAGGCAGGTGACGATAACGGCGCACGGCATACCTGCGGTGAATTTTCCGAGAAAATAGGCAAAGACATCAAACAGTTTTTTGGAGATGCCTCCCTTAGCCATGATGATACCGGAGAGGACGAACATCGGAACTGCCAGCAGAGGGAAGGAATCGAGTCCTCCGAACATGGCACGGATCAGATATTTGGCTCCTACCGTAAAAGACGGGTCAAACACCGACGGAAGCACAGATGTGATTCCAAGGGTAATCGATACCGGAACAGCGATGACCAGCAATGCAACAAAAATCAGAAATAATACTACGACTGGCATTAGCGTTCCTCCTCATTCGAATTTTTAATCGTATGGATGCGGTTGTCGATACCCGCGTTCAGGGCATTTTCTGTGGCGTTATCTGCTCCGGCATTTGCCTCGATGAAGGACTCCGGCGTATTTCGCTCCGGATGCGCCGGGTCGAAAACATTCTCACCGCGTGCCACACGGAACTCGATCATCCACCGCTGCAGAACGCGGAATGCAACCAGCACAAAGGAGACGAGCGGTGCTGCCTGGATAAAGTACATCGGAATTTTGCAGGCCGGGGAAAGCTGGCCGCTTTTAACTGACGACATCATATAGGAAAAAGCAAACGGAATCATATAGATGAAAAAAATCAGTTCAAATGTATGATTCACAATTTTGAAAATGGCTTTTCCTCTCCGCGGAAAAATCGCAACAAACTGCTCGATCTTGATGGAAAGGCATTTTTTGCTGCAGTAGCTGACGCTTAAAAAACCGCACCAGATAAAAATATATCTGGTCAGCTCTTCCGACCACGACAGCGACATGCCAAGGACGTAGCGGCAGAAAACCTGAATTCCCATGATCAGCGTCATGGCGATCAGACCGATCACAAGAAGAAATTCTTCCAAGTTTTCATCCAGCCAGTGAAATACTCTCTTCATAAAAGGCATACCTCCGTTAAATTTATAACAGAACAATAATACAAAAGGGACATCGGCATCAACAGCAAAGCTAAAAATACCGGTGTCCCATAAAGAAAAAACGGTTACATGGCTTTGTGAAGCAGATCCAGAACGGTGCTCAGATCATTCACACCCATCTGACCCGGTGCGGATGCTTTCTTTGCCGCGCCGAAGGTCATGGAAGAGCCAAACACCTCACCGCAAAGACGGCTGATCACGCCGGTGCCTGCCATCGACATGGTGATGATCGGTCTGTCCGCATAATTGGTGGTCATTTCCTCTGTTGCCGCAAGCAGGGTCAGAACGTCTTTCTTATTCTGCGGCATAACAGCGATCTTCGGAATGTCTGCGTTCATATCCTGCATCTTGCGCAGTCTGTAGATGATGTCTGCTTTTGCAGGAGTTTTGAAGAAATCATGGTTAGAGGCAACAACCTTTACGCCTGCAGCGTGTGCGCCGTCGATGATTTTCTTTACGATCTCATCTCCGGTGAAGATCTCAACGTCGATCAGATCAACGTATCCGGTCTGTGCTGCCTTGATGTTCAGCTCAGCGTATGCTTCCGGCTCGATAGCTTTCTCGCCGCCCTCTTTGGAGGTACGGAACGTCATCAGAATCGGAATATTGCCGAGTGCTGCACGAAGGTCTTTTAATGCATCTTCTACCTGTGCGAAGTCGAATACGCCTTCAAACCAGTCTACACGCCACTCTACAACGTCAACCGGAATCGAATGGAAGGTTTTTGCTTCTTCGATGATATCGTTTTTGGTAACTCCTACGATCGGAACGATGATCTTCGGTGCACCGGCACCGATTTCAATATCACGAACTTTTACTGTATTCATGTGTTTTTCCTTCTTTCTTCAATATTAACCCTGACTTTTCTTTTGCAGCTTTTCTTTTTCACGCCCGGATTACTTGGCTCTTCGTACTCCGCAATCCTTAATCTCATTTTAGTTGTCCTGCTGCGCAAGTTCAACCATTTTTTTATAGCGAATGTTTACAAACAGTCCAAGTGCAACGCCAACTGCGGTCAGAACGATGTTCATGGTCATAACGCCGGACGGCTGCATTTTAGATGCTGCGGTCAGGATCGTGTAGTTGCAAAGAGAAGATGCAATCATAACCAGTGCGGTTACGGTTCCTTTGATTTTCGGGAACAGCATGTTGCAAACGGAAGTTGCGATCTGAAGCAATCCGCCTGCGCCTGCCCATCCGATGATGAGGCACCGGCGATCATCAGCGGTTTGCTCTGTCCCATCAGGACTGCGATCATGGTTACAAGGCAGATTGCCGGGTAAACAACGATGAAACGAACGTCTTTGATTTTTCTGGTCAGGAATGCTGTTACGATCAGTGCCAGCATGGTTCCTGCAGAATAATAGGTCTGCATGATGGACGGATCAGCCCAGCCTACATTCTCTTTTGCAAAGTTCTGTGCACAGTTCAGCCACAGCTGGAATGTACCGGTGCAGGTGAATCCGATCAGGATCATGGCGATGGATTCGAAGGAGAAATGTGTATGTTTCAGACTGTCGATCAGACCCTCTTTTTTGCCGGATGCTTTCTGGTCAGCGTCTGGCAGCGGGAACAGGAATACCAGTACAAAAAGTACGATATAAGCGATTCCGCATCCGTAGAATAACGGATTGTAGGAGGTAAGGCCTGCTGCTGTAGAAGTAACAGCTACACCAAGAACAAATGGAAGCAGCATCTGAGCAATTGCGATGAAGAATTTGATTCCCATGGTAGCAACGCCAGGAGCTTTGTAAATAATCTCGGATACTGCCGGGTAAATACCGGTATCCAGGAAGGAGTTTGCGATACCGCCGATGATGGCGCATACGTAAGCGATGGTGTAACCGCCGTGTGTTCCTGCATTAAATGCAAGAGCAAGGCCGATCAGGTAAATTGCATAGGAAGCACTTCCGATTGCAGTGGAAATGCGGCGTCCGAGTTTGTCGGACAGAGGACCTGCAAATGGCAGTGCGATCAGACGGCCAAGACCGAGTGCTGCGGAAATTGCGGTAATTGCCATTGCTTCCACTCCCCAAGCTGCTGCCAGAGCCTCTTTGATGACTGCCTGGCCCAGGATGGAGCATCCAACACCGTGGATAAAGTAGTTCAAGTACAGAATTAATGCACTTGGCAGGTATTTCTTGTTCATGGTTTCTCTCCTTTTTAAATAGATTATGTTGAGGTCAAATTGTCTTTTTCCTCTGTTCGGTTCATCCTTTTGTTTTGTCACAAACAACAGATTACCAGTTTCGTGAATGTTAAAAAAATAACATTTGCCTTTATTTTAACAGTGAAAACGTGTACGGTCTAATGCTTTTAAGGGAAAAAACCAATGCATTGAATGCATTGATGTGGTATACTTGAGTTATCATAATAAGAGGAAGCAAAGACTTTCTTACGGAATCATTTTTTCAGGAGGAAAAACCACATGACACTGAATCAGATTCTCTATTTCCGAAAGGTTGCCCGGCTGGAAAATTATCACCAGGCAGCGGAGGAGCTTTATATTTCCCAGCCATCCCTGAGCCGTTCCATGGCCGCCCTTGAAAGCGAGCTTGGGATCACGCTGTTTGAAAAGAAAGGGCGCGGTGTTGTCCTTACCAATGCCGGCCGCCTTTTTCTGGAGCATGCAGACCGGATCGCAGGTGACTGTGATATTGCGGCAGGCAAGATGAAAGAGCTCGCCTCCGGTGGCGGCAAAATCAACATCGGTTATATTTTTCCACTTGCCGGACATTATATTCCGCACAATGTCCGCACCTTTCTGGACAAAGAAGAAAACAAAAACGTTGCCTTTAGCTTCTGGCAGAACCATACCCCGGCCATTGCACAGAAGGTGAAATCCGGTGAACTCGATCTTGGGTTTGGCGGCTTTTTAAAGCGCGATGACATGGAGTTTTTTCCGTTGATCCAGCAGCCGCTTGTCATCGTATCCCCGGAACAGCATCCGATTGCCGATGAACCTGAGGTTCCGCTTGTAAAACTTACCCGTTATCCGGTGATCGGCTACGACCGCGCCTCCTGGATGGGAGCTTACACCGGTCATCTCTACCGGAAATATCAGCTTCATCCGAATATTATCATGGAATGCCCGGATGAATATTCGATTGTGGCACTGGTACGCGAAAACTTCGGCATCGCGCTCATGCCGCGAACCGATATTCTGGAACAGGCAGACGGTATCCGCATCCACACACTGAAAGGTCTCGAGATTTATCATCAGACCTTTATGTTCTGGATGAAGAACCGCTACCGGCTTCCGGCTGTCGAACGGTTTACCGAATATATGAAACAGCACGCTGACATTATTGAAGAGACCGAAAATGATAGCGAAAACGTATCGAAAGTTTATCTGAAAGATATTGTTAATTTTTAGTCGAAAGAGTTATGATGGATTTGTCACAAACAGAGGATTACCGCTCATGTAATGAATAAGGAGAAATTTTCATGAAGAGTGCTTACCCAAAAATTTTCGAGCCAATTACCATCAAACGAACAACGATTAAAAACCGTATTGCAATGACCCCGATGGGAACCAACTACGGTGAGACAAGCGGTGAAATGAGTAACCGTCATATGAACTACTACTCTCTCCGCGCAAAAGGCGGCGTTGGTCTTATTATTCTGGAGAACGCCAACATCGAGTACCCGGTCGGTTCCAACGGAACCAGCCAGATCCGTATCGACCACGACAGCTTTATGCCGCGCTACTATCAGTTAGTCGAAAACCTTCATAAAAACGGTGCTACCGTAGCGATCCAGATCAACCACGCCGGAGCTTCCGCATCTTCCGCAAGAACCGGTATGGAAACCGTTTCTTCTTCCAACATCCCGACAAAAGCCGGCGGAGAAACCCCTCGCCCGATGACAAAAGAAGAAATCATGACAACCGTGAAAAAATACGGCGAGGCCGCAAAACGTGTGCAGGCCATCGGCTTTGATGCCATTGAAATCCACTGCGGCCACTCCTACCTGATGAGCCAGTTCATCTCCCCGTATTACAATAAAAGAACCGACGAGTTCGGCGGTTCTGTAGAAAACCGTCTGCGTTTCCCGCGTATGGTACTGGAAGAAGTACGGAAAAACGTCGGACCGTGGTTCCCGATCATCGTTCGTATCTCTGCCGAGGAGCGTGTTCCGGGTGGAAATACGCTGGAAGATACGCTCGAGTACCTGGAGTACCTGGATGAGTTCGTAGATATGTACGACGTATCCTGCGGTCTGAACCCATCTCTTCAGTATCAGATCGACTCCAACTTCCTGCCGGATGGATGGCGTTCCTACATGGCAAGAGCCGTAAAAAATAAATTCAAAAAACCGGTTATCAATGCTGGTAACTACCGTGACCCGAAGGTCGTTGAAAAAGTTCTCGAGAGCGGCGATGTAGATATCGTCGGAATGGGACGCGGCCTGATCGCTGAGCCGAACTGGGTGAAAAAAGTTGAGAACGGCGAGGAAGATATCCTTCGGAAATGCATCTCCTGTAACGTCGGATGTGCCGGAAACCGTATCGGCGTCAACCGCCCGATCCGCTGTACCGTAAACCCGGCTGTTCCGGAAGGCGATGTTTACAAAGCACTGAAAGTAAATAAAAACTGTAACGTTGTTGTTGTCGGCGCCGGTACTGCCGGTATGGAAGCAGCCTGCACCGCAGCAGAAGTCGGATGCAACGTTTTCGTACTTGAGAAAAACGATCACATCGGCGGTCTTTCCACTTTCATCTCCGATCTTCCAAGCAAGACCCGTATGAAAGACTTCCCGAAATACCTTGAGGCAAGAGCCGCCAGACTGAAAAACCTGTATATTTTCCTCAACACCGAAGCTACGGTGGATAAGATCAAACAGTTCAAACCGGACATCATTGTAAACTCCACCGGTTCCGTTCCGCTTGTTCCGCCGATCAAAGGCCTGAAAGAGAACATCGATGCCGGAAACGTAAATACCATCTTTGGTATGATCAACAATGTAAACGCCGGAAAATATCCGGAAGAAGCCTGTCAGGGCAAGAAAGTCGTTGTAGTCGGCGGCGGTTCCGTAGGACTTGACGTTATTGAATACTTTGCACCGAGAGGCGCCGAGTGTACCATCATCGATATGCTGCCGCAGATCGGTATGCTTGCAGACCCGATCACCAAATGCTCCATGCGTGAGACACACGACAAATACGGTGTAAAAGAATATGTCAACACCGCTCTTCAGGAAGTAAAAGAAAACGCATTCACTGTAAAGCTTCCGGACGGAACCATCCAGGATCTCACCTTCGATTATGGATTCAACTGCCTTGGAATGCGCTCCAACAACCCGATTCTTCCGGAGCTTCAGGAAGCATTCGCCGATACCCATACTTATATTTATACCATCGGCGATTCCGTACGCGCACGCCGCATCATGGAAGGTACCATGGAAGGCCGTGCGATCCTGAATGTACTGGAGTCCCAGGGATACCTGCATCTGGAGCCGCTTGAGTAATCCCCAGCATCGCTTCTTACCCAGCGAAATAACAAGTGCTTCACTGCATAAGGGAACGATAACGATTCCACTACTTTAAGCAGCCCGACAAAAACTGTATATCATCTGCTACGCTGTTTCTTTTTCAAAATGACAAGATACCAGGGTCAAAAGGTCAAAAAACCTTTTGACTCCAACATCAATGACAACAGCGCAGCATAAAAAAAGAAAAGAGGAAAATATCATGCCAAATATTACAGGACATACCGAATTAGTTGGATTAATGGCTTACCCGATCCGTCACACCCAGTCTCCGACAACCCACAACCTTGCATACGACAAAAACGGAGATGACGTCATTCAGCTTGCTTTCGAAGTTGATAACGATTCTTTAAAAGATGCTGTGCAGAGTATCCGCGCGCTGAAAATGCTCGGTTCCAATATTTCCATGCCAAACAAAACTGTTGTCCACAAATATCTGGACGAGGTAGATGAAGCAGCTAAGTTATGCGGCGCTATCAACACCGTAGTCAACCTCCGCGACGAAAACGGTCAGGTAACCGGCAAACTGAAAGGCTACAACACCGATGGTATGGGATACTGGCAGGCACTGACCGAAGAGGGCATCGATTTCAAGGGAATGAAGATGGTCCTGATCGGAACCGGCGGTGCTGCTACTGCAATTGCAGTGCGCGGTGCTCTGGATGGAGTTGCAGAAATTGAAATCTTCAACATCAAAGACAAATTCTACAGCCGTGGAGAGGAAATTGTTGATCTGATCAATAAGAACACCAACTGCAAGGCTACCATGAACGATCTGGCAGACAAAGACCTCCTGAAAGAAAAAATGCACGCAGCTGACCTGTTCTGCGATGCTACCGGCGTAGGAATGCATCCACTCGAAGACCTTTCCAACATTCCTGATCCTTCCTTCTTTAAAAAAGATCTCATCGTAACGGATACCGTTTACGCTCCGCGCGAAACCGTTATGATGAAACAGGCAAAAGAAGCAGGATGTGAGAAAGTATTCAACGGCATGGGCATGATGCTGTTCCAGGCACTCATCGCAATCAAGCTGTACACCGGAAAAGATACTCCGGTTGACTACATGAAAGAGAAACTTGGAATCTGATTTCCGGGCGAATCTTTTCCATCTTAAACCTTAATCAAAAACCAACACGAAAAGAGGAAATGAACTTTGCGTCATTTCCTCTTTTTTTTCTTGCTTTCTTTCGGCATCTGGAGTATAATTCACTTCATATAGTAGCAGTTTAAAGTGCTACAGCACGATTTATCATCATGCGGAAATACGAGGAGAGAGAGGATTTCAAACTATGTCAAAACACATCACAGGACACACCGGATTATTATGTTTACTCGGAAGCCCGGTTGCACACAGTGTTTCTCCGGAAATGCACAACGAAGCATGCGACCAGCTCGGCCTTGATTATAGCTACCTTGCCTTTGATGTACCGGAAGACAAAATGCCGCAGGCAGTCGAAGGACTCCGCACCATGGGTGCAAGAGGCTGGAACATCACCATGCCTGGCAAAAATATCATGTGCAAATTGGCAGACAAGGTTTCTCCTGCTTCGGAGATCTCCGGCGCATGTAATACCATCGTCAACGACAACGGCGTTCTCACCGCTTACACCACCGACGGTGTCGGCTTCATGAGAGCAGTTGCAGAAAACGGCGTAGACATCATCAGCAAAAAGATGACTCTGCTCGGTGCCGGCGGCGCTGCTACCGCAATCCTGGTACAGGCAGCCCTCGACGGCGTAGCCGAGATCAACGTATTCAACGTCAGAGACAACTTCTTCGGAAGAGCAGAAGAAATCGTTGCAAAACTCAATGAGCGTACTTCCTGCAAGGTTACCCTGCACGACTTCTCCGATCCGGAAGTCCTTCGCGCATCCATCGCAGACAGCGCCATTCTTGTCAATGGAACTTCCGTCGGAATGGCTCCAAAAACCGAGAACACCATCATCACCGACACAACGATGTTCCACAAAGACCTCTTCGTTTTCGATGTGATCTACAATCCGCAGGAAACCCGCCTGCTGCGTGAGGCAAAAGAGGCTGGATGCAAGACCGGAAACGGCATGTACATGCTGTTATACCAGGGAGCTGCTTCCTTTAAGCTGTGGACCGGTGAAGATATGCCGGTTGAAATCATCAAAGAGAAATATTTCTCCGGAAAATAAGAAGAACTCCTGCTTTGCCGAATTTTCCGCCTGCGGCGGGTCGCTTCGGCGACACGCGCAAAAAGCGACACGAACAAGAAACGGCAAAAGGCTTCTGCCACGGATTTTTATCCGCTGGCAGAAGCCTTTTTTATAATCTTTTTTATGATCTTTTTTTGATCAGCCCGCTTTCTGTACTTCATCAAGCTGTGCTGTATACAGTTTATAATAATGGCCTTTCTTTGCCATCAGCTCATCATGTGTTCCGCTCTCCATAATACCGCCGTTATCGATATACATAATCTTATCGCAGTTGCGGATCGTAGACAGACGATGCGCAATGATAAATGAGGTTCTGCCCTTCAGCATGGCATTGAGTCCCGTCTGCAGTGCTTTTTCGGTCTGTACGTCAATGCTTGAGGTCGCCTCATCGAGAATCAGAATGGCCGGATCGGAAAGCAGGGTACGCGCAAACGAAATGAGCTGCTTTTGTCCCTGGCTCAGCATGGAACCACGCTCCCTTACCTCCGTCTGATAGCGATCCGGCATTTTGCTGATAAACTCGTCCGCACAGACAGTTCTGCTCGCCTTCACAATCTCCTCATGTGTTGCGTCAAGCTTTCCGTAACGGATATTATCCTCAATATCTCCCGAGAAAATAAAGCTGTCCTGCATCATAATACCCATCTGCTCACGCAGGGAATGAATGGTCACCTGCGAGATATCCTGTCCATCGATCAGGACGCGACCGCCATTGACATTGTAAAACCGTGAAATCAGATTGACAATCGTACTCTTTCCGGCTCCGGTCGGTCCGACAAGCGCCACACTCTCACCCGGTTTTACCGTAAACGAAACATCGTTTAAGATCTGTTTTGACGCATCGTACGAGAAATTTACGTGATCGAAGGTCACCTCACCGCGGATTTTTGGCATTTCAACGGCATCTTTTGCATCCTTTACCGTCACCGGCTCATCCATCGTCTCAAAGATACGTTCCAGATACGCAATGTTGTTGATAAAGTTATTGAAGATGTTTCCAAGGTTCATGATCGGCTGCCAGAAATACGATGCATAGCTCGAAATCGCTACAATCGTACCAACCGACTTATTTCCCTGCCCGAAAAGGATCAGACCGGACAGAAAAATGGCAGCACGCACGCAGACGGAAATTGAATCGATACCCGGCCATACCAGGTTGGAATAGCGAACTGCTGTATTCCATGTTCTGCGGCAATCCTTGGAAAGATCTTTGAAAATCTCCGCATTCTCATCCTCTCGTGCAAAGATCTGCGTAATGCGGGCTCCGACAATATTCTCCTGCAGATAGGCATTCAGGTTCGAGTTCTTGTTCGAAACTGCCTGCCATGCACGTCTCTGTTTATTCTTGATCCAGACCATGAAAACGCACAGCACCGGCACGCCGCAGAGCACGACAAATGCCATCTGCACATCAACCAGAAACATGAAAATCACGATAAACAGAAGGTTGAAGCTCTCCAGAACGATGTTGATCAGACCATTTGACAGCATATCCGATACCGAGTTGACGTAGTTGACAACCCGAATCAGGATCTTGCCGTGCGGGCGGTCATCGTAATACTGGAACGGCAGCTCCTGCAGATGTGCAAACAAATCTTTTCGGATATCATAGATGATACTCTGACTGACATCCACCATAATGCGGCTTCGGATTGTTGTGAAGATCACGCTCACCAGATAGATGCCGACCAGCATTCCCACAAGAGAAAATAAAAGCCTCTCGTTTTTCTCCGGAATTGCAAGGTCCAGCGCCCGCTGGATAATCATCGGCGCCACATAGCCGGACGCACCGCCGATGCCACTCAAAAGGATCGCAAAAACCATCCGTTTTGCATATTTTTTGATATAGGATGAAGCTCTGAGCAGATGCTTGATGTCAAACGGCTCTTCGAGCACTTCATCCTGCTTGTATGTATTTTTTGCCATTGCTTCCCCTCCTACAGTTCATCCACACCGGTCTGCAGCTTCACCAGTTCATAATAGTAACCCTTCTTCTCCATCAGTTCCTCATGTGTTCCCATTTCTTCAATATAGCCATTTTGCAGAACAATAATCTTGTCCGCTGTTTTCGTTGTCGAAATTCGCTGTGCAATCACAATCTTGGTACATGGAAAATCAAGCTCCCGTAAGGACTGCTGAATCTGTTTCTCTGTTTCCATATCAACCGCCGATGTTGTATCGTCAAGAATCAGAACCGATGGACGGATCGCCAGTGCTCTTGCCAGAGAAATTCTCTGCTTCTGGCCTCCGGAAAGACCAACACCGCGCTCTCCGACCAGGGTATCGTAGCCCTCCGGCATCTTTGAAATGAAATCTGCCGCAGCGGAATACCTTGCAAACTTGACAACCTCGTTCATCTTGATCGAATCATCGCCGTAGGCAATGTTTCCCTCGATCGTGTCAGAATACAGCAGAACATCCTGCGTGGCAAGTCCGATCTGTTTTCGGAGATCATACAGCTTCAGCTGTTCTACAGGAATTCCGTCAATCCGGATCTGTCCTTCTGTCGGCTCATAAAACCGCGGGATCAGATTGATCAGCGATGTCTTGCCGCAGCCGGTCTCGCCCATGATCGCAACCGTCTCGTTCGGATGGGCCGTGAAGGAAATATTGTGCAGAACCGGCAAATCACCATCCTCGTATTGGAAGGAAACGTTATCAAACTCGATTTTGCCTTCAAACCGCTCCGGATGGGAAACGGCATTTTCTTCGTCCCTGATTTTCGGTTCGGAGTAATACAGCTCCATGACCTTTTTCGACGCTGCTGAGAACCGCTGAAATTCGTTCATGATATTTCCCATCTGACGCATCGGATTGGCGATTGCCCAGATGAGGCCTGAAAATGCCACATAGTCTCCCATAGTAAGCTGTCCTCTGATCATAAAAACACCGCCGACTGCGAGCAGGACAACCGGCATCAGGTTCGCAATACTCTCGACAATCGGGAAAAATTTCAGCCATACCATTCCGGTTGCCTTATTCGTCTCCGCATAGTCGGTATTGGCACGGTCGAATTTCTCGATTTCGTAATCTTCTCTTGCAAACGCTTTGACAACGCGGTTTCCGGAAATATTCTCCTGTGCGCATGTATTCATCTGTGCCAGTTTTTCACGCAGCGCCGCATGCATCGGGGCAACGCGGTTCCGGAACAGATAGATAATCCAGAATACAAACGGTGAAATCACAAGAACGCACAGTGCCAGCTTCCAGTTCGTATACAGGAAGAAAACGGCCGCTGCAGCAAACAGAGAAAATGACTCAACCACCATTCGTACAACCCATGCAACCATGTGACGCACCGCATCCAGGTCTCCTGTCTGCCGTGTCATCAGATCTCCTGTCCGATAGGTACTGTAAAACGTCATATCCTGACGCTGAAGCTTGTCGTACAGATAATTCCGCACCCGGTACAGAACACTCTGCGACACCGTCTCATAGATCATACAGCTGCCATAAACAACGATAACACGCAGGAACGTAAAGCCGACCATCGCAAACAGCAAGCGGTAAAGCAGGTCACGGTGTACCTGAAGATTTGTCGCCGCGTTCTCCCCCGTTAAAAACAGATCCACAATTTTTCCCGAAAAATAGGGAATCGTAAGCTGCAGAATATTGTACAAAACGGTTCCGAGAATACCGACAAAGTACAGCGCCCGTTTTCCCTCCATGTTTTCCCACAGCCACGCAATTTTGTTTTTCGGGAATTGTTTCGTGTTGCTTTTCATGTTTTCATATCCCCCCTTATCTTAGGAAATTGAGTTACCAAATTCAGCATTAATTTTCTTTCAAATGCTTTCGCCATTGTATCAATTTTCATTTGGATATGATATAATGCGACTGTACAAAAATAGAATGTTTCTATTTTTCCGAAACTGATATTCCCAGAAAAATACTGAATATTTTTTACCTGAAGGGGGACTTTTCCGTTGAAGAATCTTTTTGAATACAGTGACATCCTGCACTCGCCGATTGAAGCCTTTTCCTGCTGCTCCGACAGTTTTTCCATGCCGGTCAAATCCCACTGGCACTATTTTACGGAGGTTCTTTATCTGCAGGAAGGTTCTCTTCTCGTGAGCTGCAACGATTCCGTCTACCACATAAAACCGGGCTCTTTCATCCTGTTTCCTCCACAGACGGTCCACGCACTTGCCGCAGACCAGGATCGGCCATTCCGCTATTTCTGTATCAAATTCAACCTGAACCGCATCCAGCTCACCGGAAGCTACCTTCCGAACCTGAGCTTTGCTTTCCATAAAATCGCCACGATGACCTATCCTTCGCTTTTGTTTACGCAGGAAGATCTCTCAGAGCTGAATCTCCATGATTTTTTTGTAACCCTTGAGAGGGAGGCTCTTGAAAAGAAATACGGTTATGATGCCTATATCTATTCTCTCTTTTCCACACTGTTTCTCCGGCTTCTGCGTATCTGGCACTGCCAGGGAATCTGTTTCAATCCCGAATCGATTTCCGAGAGTGAGGAACAGAGTATGCAGGATATCCTCGTCTATCTCGACCGCCATTCCCAGGAAAACATCAATATCGAGGCACTGGCACATAAATACAACATGAGCTACTCCTATTTTGCCAAACTTTTTCTGAAGCATTACGGGCAGAGCTGTAAGCAGTATATCGAGTTTATCCGCCTGAACAAGGTTGAAAACCTGCTTCTTTTTACCGACTATGACCTGAACTATATTGCAGCCGAGACCGGCTTTGCGGACTGCAGTCATCTGATCCGCACCTTTAAAAAGCGGTACCAGATCACCCCGCGGCAATTCCGTCAAAAGCACCAGACCACGGTTTCCTCGTCTCTCCCGGCGAAGCTGGGATAATCTGAAAATGAAAAAACCCTGCAAAAGCAGGGCTTTGTCTATAGTCTGAAATCTCCCGGAGTTTTTCCGGGAGATTTTTTTCACAGGACGCCTTTTCTGATCAGAAAATAACGCTTTTAGATATTGAGCAGATCACTGAATACCTTCAGTGCTCCGTCTGTCTCGTGAGCCAGAACGCGTTTTGCAAGGACTTTACCAAGCTGTACGCCTTCCTGGTCGAAGCTGTTTACGTTCCACAGGAATCCCTGGAACATGATCTTATTCTCGAAGTGTGCAAGCAGTGCTCCCAGCGTCTTCGGATTTACCTGATCTCCGATAATGATGCTGGACGGACGGCCGCCTTCGAAGTTTTTGTTTTTATTCTCATCTGCTTTACCGCAGGCAAATGCAACGATCTGAGCTGCTACGTTTGCGCAGAGTTTCTGCTGGCTGGTGCTGCCCTGGATGTCGACATCGGTCTCCATCTGGTTATTGCGGAATCCTACAAACTGCAGCGGAACGATATCAGTTCCCTGATGCAGCAGCTGATAGAAGGAATGCTGTCCATTGGTACCTGGCTCGCCGAAGAGAACCGGACCGGTCGGGTAATTGACCGGCTCGCCGAAGCGGTTGACCGATTTACCGTTGGACTCCATATCTACCTGCTGTAAGTGAGCCGGGAAACGGTTCAGTGCCTGGGAGTACGGAAGAACTGCAGTGCTTGGATAGCCAAGAACGTTTCTCTCGTAAACACCGATCAGCGCATCGAGCATCTCCGGGTTCTGTAATACGTCTTTGTTTGCAGAAAGTTTATCTTCTGCTGCAGCGCCCTCGAGGAATGCTGCGAATACTTCCGGTCCGAAAGCCAGGGACAGAACAGCGCCGCCGACTGCGGATGTGGAAGAATAACGGCCTCCGATATAGTCATCCATGAAGAATGCTGCCAGATAGTCGTCGCTCTTTGCCAGCGGAGAAGTCTCACTGGTAACGGCGATCATATGCTTGGATGCATCCAGGCCTGCATTTTTCAGAGCGTCTTTTACGAAGGACTCATTGGTCAGAGTCTCCAGTGTGGTTCCGGATTTGGATACCAGAACGAAGATGGAATGTGCTACGTCGATCGAATTCAGAACAGCTGCTGCGTCATCCGGGTCAACGTTGCTGATGAATTTTGCTTCCATTTTGAAGCAGCCGTTTTTCTTTGCCCAGTTTTCCAGAGCCAGATACATCGCACGCGGGCCAAGGTCGCTTCCGCCGATACCGATCTGCACAACGGTGGTGAATTTTTCACCTGCTGCGTTGGTGATCTCACCTGCATGTACTTTGTTCGCAAACTCTGCGATGCGGTTCTGCTGCTCTACGTAGAAAGCACGTTTGTCTACGCCGTCTGCCGTAACGGTGTTTCCGAGCTGGCCGCGGGTCAGCTGATGAAGCACGAGACGGTTCTCTCCGGTGTTGATGACAGCACCGTTGTAAAGCTCCTCAAATTTTTCAGAAAGCTGTGCCTCTTCTGCCAGTTTTACGAGTGCGGCAAGGACATCCTCATTCACCTGTTTTGCTGCGTAGTTATACGCAAGTCCTTCTGCCATCGGAACGCTGTAAGATTTTACGCGCTCTGCTCCGTTTTCGCCGGACATCACCTCGGCAAGATTGACACGCTCCACTTTTTTCAGCTCCTCAAAAGAAGCCAGTTTATCAAGATTGTTCCAGGTAACCATTGTTAAGTTCCTCCTGTTTTTTTATTTTGTCTCTCTATTCCGTCCGCGGAAACATTTTTATTCCCGCTATTATACCAATGAAACAGACTGCTTGCTAAAAACAGTCTGTTTCGTGATACTTTTTTATTTCGTATAGTTATAAGAAAGAGCTCTTGCGATCTCCCACTGATATTCCGGCAGAGTCTTTGTCATGGACAGTGCCTCATCGATATCGTAATCTACATACTCACCGTTCTTGTATGCAACAACGCGGTCTGTTTTGCCTTCCAGAAGAAGGTCAACTGCGTAAGCACCCATGATGGACGCATATACACGGTCTTTACATGTCGGGCTTCCTCCACGCTGCATATGTCCAAGGATCGTTGCACGGGTCTCGATGCCGGTTGCAGCTTCGATTCTGCGCGCCATGCTGGTGGAATGGCCGATGCCCTCAGCATTTACGATGATATGATGTTTTTTGCCTTTTCTACGGTTCTCGATGATGTTGTTGATGATCTTCTGCTCATCGTAATCGTATTTCTCCGGAAGAAGAATATCCTCTGCGCCGTTTGCGATACCGCACCAAAGAGCGATATATCCGGCATTACGTCCCATAACCTCGATGATCGAGCATCTCTCATGGGAAGTGGAAGTATCTCTTACTTTATCAATGGCTTCCATTGCAGTGTTTACCGCGGTATCAAACCGATGGTATATTCTGTGCAGGCGATATCCAGGTCGATGGTTCCCGGTACACCTACGGTGTTAATTCCAAGAGCTGCCAGTTTCTGCGCTCCTGCAAAAGATCCGTCTCCGCCGATAACTACCAGTCCGTCGATGCCGTGTTTTCTGCAGACATCTGCAGCACGTTTCTGGCCTTCCAGTGTACGCATCTCTGCGCAGCGGGCGGTATAAAGGATGGTACCTCCGCGCTCGATGGTGTCGGATACATCGCGGGCTGTCATGTCGATGATTTCTTCGTTCATCAGTCCGTCGTAGCCTTTCAGGATACCTTTCATCTGAACGCCCTTCTGCAGACCTCTTCTTACGGCTGCACGGATCGCTGCGTTCATACCTGGTGCATCACCACCGCTGGTAAGCACTCCGATTGTCTTTACCTTGTTAGTCGTTGCCATATGAATTCCTCCATCTCATCACACACATTAATAAACGAGTAGTTTTATTTATTAATCACACACAGTTTTATTTTAAAGCATTCAGGCCCTTTTTTCAATACTCTTTTCTACAACTTTCACGTTTCCGGTACCGAATTTTGCCTGAAGTGACGCCACCAGACGGGCATCTGCCTGCACATTGCGGCTCGGCGGCAGTTTTTTCATCGCTTTGATCGATTTGATGTAGAGAATCACGCTGTCCTTGCCGTCGGATTCATGCAGCATCTGGTACAGATCCGCCACTTCTCTCTCGTACGTTTCCTTGTCCGGGAACTGGATCCAGAGCTCTTTCGGGATGCCAGCAAACGGGAAAATTTTCTCGCAGATCAGCTTGCTCGGCTTATCATCCTCCGCGGAAACACGGCCCTGGATGAAGACACGCGCATCGGTCTGCATCATCGGTGCGTTTTTCTCGTAATCGCGCGGGAATACGACGATTTCCATACTGCCGACGAGGTCCTCGAGTGTGAGAAATGCCATTGTCTTGTTATTCTTTGTATATTTGATTTTTTTATCCGTGATAATGCCGCCGACAATCTCTTTCGCGCCGTCGGTGACGGATGGGAAACCCGTCTCCTCATCCGGCTGGAAGTCTGTCGTTACCGCGGAAATGTTCTTCCGCCAGCACTCCTCCTGCTCCTCGAGCGGATGACCGCTGACGTAGATGCCGAGCACCTCTTTTTCGAGCGCCAAAAGATCACTCTTTTCGTATTCTCCGACATCCGGGTACACCGTTTCATACGACCGTTTGGTCGTCTCATCTACGAAGTCAAACAGACTCATCTGGCCGCTTAACGAATCTTTTTTCTCGCGCGCCACATCATCGAGCACATTGGCGTAGACGAACATGAGCTGCTTTCTCGTCACGCCGAAGCAGTCGAATGCGCCCGCCTTGATAAAGTTCTCGACGGTCCGCTTGTTGACTTCTTTTCCGCTCAGGCGCTCCGCGAAATCCTTTAACGAGCGGAACGGTCCGTTTGCACTCCGCTCCTCCACGATCGCCTCCATGACCGGCTTTCCGATGCCTTTGACCGCCGCCATGCCATAGCGGATCGCCTGGCCGTCTACCGTGAATTTTCCTTCGCTTCGGTTGATGTCCGGCGGCAGAATGGAAATGCCCATCTGCCGGGAACTCAAGATATACTCTGCGACTTTTCCCGGGTTATCGATGCAGGAGGTCATCAGAGCCGCCATGAACTCAACCGGGTAATAGTATTTCAGCCATGCCGTCTGGTACGATACGAACGCGTACGCCGCCGCATGGGATTTGTTGAAGGCGTATTTCGCGAAGTCGATCATCTCGTCGTAGATCTTGTTCGCTGTCTTCTCATCAATGCCGTTTTTGATACAGCCCGGCACGCCCTCGGCCTCGTTTCCATAAACGAAATTCTGGCGCTCTTTTTCCATGACAGATGCCTTTTTCTTCGACATCGCACGGCGCACCAGATCGGCCCGTCCAAGCGAATAGCCCGCCAGTGCCTGTACGATCTGCATAACCTGTTCCTGGTAGACGATACAGCCGTACGTCGGCTCCAGAATCGGTTTTAAGAGCGGTGTATCGTACGTAACGGATTCCGGGTTGTTTTTTCCTTTGATGTACTGCGGAATAAAATCCATCGGGCCCGGACGGTACAGGGAAATTCCGGCGATGATATCCTCGAGGCTCTGCGGTTTTAACTCCTTCATGAAGTTTTTCATTCCCGCACTCTCGAGCTGGAACACACCGACCGTTTTCGATGCGCCGATCATACCGAGCACTTTCGGATCGTTGTAATCGATGTGAAGCAGATCAATTTTCTTATTGCTGTAACGCTCTGCGAGCTTTGTCGCATTCTGAATGACGGTCAGGGTCCGAAGTCCTAAGAAGTCCATTTTCAGAAGTCCCAGTTCCTCGAGCGTCGTCATCGTGAACTGCGTGACGATCGTTCCGTCGCTTCCTCGCGAGAGCGGCACAAATTCCACCAGCGGACGCGAGCCGATGACAACACCGGCGGCGTGCATCGACGTGTGGCGCGGCAGACCTTCAAGTCTCCGTGACATGTCGATCAGATGTGCAACCTCTTCATTGCCCTGATACAGCTCCCGCAGCTCGTGGTTCATCTGCAGTGCCTTGTCGATCGTGATATTCAGCTCATTCGGAATCATCTTCGCAATCGAATCGACCTGTGCATACGGCATATCCAGCACACGGCCGACATCGCGGATGACACCGCGCGCCGCCAGTGTACCGAATGTGACGATCTGTACAACGCGGTCCTTGCCGTATTTTCTCGTTACATAGTCGATGACCTCCGGGCGGCGTTCGAAGCAGAAATCCACGTCGATATCAGGCATGGTAACTCGTTCCGGGTTCAGGAAACGCTCGAACAGGAGCTGGTACCGCATCGGGTCCAGCTGTGTGATGCCAAGGGTGTAGGAAACAATACTTCCGGCCGCCGATCCTCGTCCCGGTCCGACCATGATGTCGTGGTCGCGCGCAAATTTGATGAAATCCCACACGATCAGGAAGTAATCGACGTAACCCATCGTTTTGATCGTATCAAGCTCGTATTTCAGCCGCGCCTTCAGTTCATCTGTCGCCGGGTGATACCGTTCCTCGAGGCCGTCGTAGCAGAGCTTATTTAAGTATTCCCAGGAAGTGTATCCCTCCGGCACATCGAATTTCGGAAGTTTTGTGACACCAAATTCGATCTCCACATTACACCGGTCTGCAATTTTCTGTGTATTTTCGATTGCCTGCGGTGCATACGGGAAGAGCGATGCCATCTCCGCCTCGGATTTCACGAAATACTGTCCGCCCTCGTAGCGCATGCGGTCCTCATCCGTGATCTTCTTTCCGGTCTGCAGGCACAGAAGAATATCGTGGGAATCCGCATCTTCTGCGTACGTGTAGTGAATATCATTCGTCGCCACCAGCTCGATGCCGGTTTCTGCCGAGAGGCGCATCAGCTGCTGATTGACCATCCGCTGCTCCGAGATGCCGTGATCCTGCAGTTCCAGGAAGAAATTGCCTTTTCCGAAAATCTTCTCATACCGCAGTGCGGCCTCTTTTCCCATCTCGTACTGGTTCCGCACCATCGCACGCGCCACCTCACCTGCAAGGCAGGCGGAAAGCGCGATAATGCCCTCGTGATACTTTTCCAGAATCTCCATGTCGACACGCGGCTTATAGTAAAATCCATCGATAAAGCCCGCCGAAACAATCTTCATCAGATTGGAATAGCCCGTATTATTTTCCGCCAGCAGAACCAGATGGTAGTACCGGTCCTCTCCGCGGCTGGTTTCGCGGTCGAAACGGGAACCCGGCGCCACGTAAACCTCACAGCCGAGGATCGGCTTGATGCCCTGCGCGCGGGCTTCTTTATAAAAATCGATACAGCCGAACATGACGCCGTGATCGGTGATCGCGGCGCTGTTCATGCCAAGCTCCTTGACTCTGGCAACGTACTCTTTGATCTTGTTCGATCCGTCCAGAAGGCTGTATTCGGTATGTACATGTAAATGCGTAAAACTCATCGTTTTCTCCTCTATTTTCCAAAGGCATGTTCCGCTGTCTCCAAGATCGTCTGCACCAGGCTGTCCGGCTCGATCGGCTTGGTCAGATGGCTGTTCATGCCCGCTGCGCGGCATCCCTCTTTACTCTCTTCGGAGGACTGCGCCGTCATCGGGATGATCGGGACTTGTTTTGCTTCCGGAAGCTCCATGGCGCGGATCTGCTGCGCTGCCTCAAGGCCGCCCATCACAGGCATCATCAGATCCATTAAAATCACATCAAATTTCTGCGGATTCGCCGCATACTTTTCGACCGCCTCGCGGCCGTTCCATGCCTCTTCCACCGTCGCACCGTGATCGGTCAGGTAAAACTCGGCGATTTCCATGTTGATCTCATTATCCTCGACAAGCAGAACGTGGAAGTGGACAAGCTCTTTTCCTGCGATCCGTGTCTTTACTTCCTGAATCCGCTGTCCCTCGCAGTCAATGTAAAACGGAAGCCGGAATACATACGTCGTTCCGACGCCCTGCTGGCTCGTTACCTCGATCGTGCCCTGCATTTTTTCGATCAGTTCTTTGACGATCGACATGCCAAGCCCGTTCCCTTGTACTGCGTTCTCGCACCGGACTTCTCCTGTGTGAACGGATGGAACAGCTCTTTTTCGATAAATTCGCTGCTCATTCCGATGCCGCTGTCCATGATGCGGAACTCGTAGACGACCCGGGTTCCGTCGCAGGAGACTTCGCCCGCATACGTATCGATCATTCCGCCTGGCTTGTTGTACTTGATTGCATTGCTGAAGAGATTCAGCATAATCTGCCGCAGGCGCAGCGGACTGCCGATCAGTCTCGTGTGCGTCAGCTCACCGCGGTGCGTACAGTGGGTAATGCCCATCTCCGTAATCTGCGCATTGACAAGGGATGCCACATCATCCATCAGATGCGTCAGGTCAAAAGAAACGCTCTCGATCGTCTCTTTTCCGGACTCCAGCTTATTCATATCGAGCACATCGTTGACGAGTGCCAGCAGATGGCTTGCGGAAAGATTGATTTTATCGAGGCAGTCGTCCACTTTTGCCTCATCCTGCCGGTTTTTGCGGATGATATCCAGCATGCCCATAATGCCATTGATCGGCGTGCGCACATCGTGGCTCATGCGGTTCATAAATTCTGTTTTTGCACGACTTGCACTGTCTGCAGCTCTAAAGGCATCCTGAAGCTGTATCTTCTCCCTCTCTTCCCGGCTGTGGAACTCTGACGTATCACGGAAAAGGATCATGCCGTGTACCACAACGCTCTCCCGCTTTGTCTTTCGGTCGTAGACGGTATCCTGTGACATAAGAACCGTCTTCTGCAACCATATTCTTCTGCCGGACTCATCTGTTTCCTGATACTCCACGACTACCTGCTTATCTCCGTTTTCAAAGCGCTGCAGCAGTTTCTTCGAGGAATCCACAATGCGGTATGATTCCAATGTCTCCTCCGCGACAAACGCACTGCATTCCCCGCAGTATTTCTCGTAGGAACACGGCAGATCTATATTGAGGTCAAATTTCTTCTGCCCGCTGTGGTAAAAAATCTGCTCCAGCGAATCATTCGTCAGATCAACGGCCAACACGGCCTCGGCCGTCTCGAGAAGTGCCTCGGCGTAGTGGCTGTTTTCAATGATCGACTGTTTCATCTGTTCATAGTATTGGTCGAGCTGTTCTTTTTCATTCCGAGCAGCTTCCTCATCGGAGCGGAACCGCTCAAAGCCCATCAGAAAATGGTGCAGTCCGCCGTCCTCGGCCGCGTCGTAGAACAGAATGGTGACTTTTCCCCGGCAGAGCGCTTCCCCTTCGCTGCCCTCCCGATACTCGCACAGAATTTCTACGCTCTCTTCTCCCTTCTGATAGCACTCCTTCAGATGGGTAAGATCCAGCATTCTACGCATTTCCTTTCTCTTTTCCTCATCCGTGATGCCCTGCACAATATGCTCGGCCGCACCGGTATAGCTGCCGTCCTCGGCAAGGAAAAAGCCCGAAACGGCGCGCAGAATCCGATACTGGTCCTGTCTTGCATTGCAGTAAATACAGTTGGAAAAATGGTATCCCTTTTTCTTTACGACGTCCAGCGCTTCCAGGCTGATCTTCCGCTCTGCGGCGGCTTCTTCCATCTTCGCGCGGTTTTTGTCGATATACATGTTCTGGTCCGCATGGCGGAACAGTTCCCGGATATCACAGTCTTCAAATTCCGTGGACAGTGCATAGCCTCCGGCGTAGCTGATCGGCATCTCCGGGTGCTGGCGGGAATATTCTGCCGTCTGCGTGCGGATGTGCTTCATGCACGCTTCCACTTCTTCGCGGTTCAGTCCGCGCAGAATGGCAAGAAACTCATCTCCGCCGTTTCTTCCGACGAAATACTCCTCCGGGACTGCTTTTCGAAGCTGAACGGCAAAGGAACGGATATATTCGTCTCCCTTATCGTGACCCAGACTGTTGTTGATCGTGCGCAGATTGTTGAGGTCAAACACGCAGACCGCATACACGCCGGAAATTTCTTCTCCTCCGTCGCTTCCCTCCAGAATCTCTTCGCATTTATTTTTATTTGGCAGGCCCGTCGCCTCATCGAGATAGACTTTCTTCTGCAGAATACGGTTCATCGCCGCATAGCGGACGGCCTTGATCAGCTCCATACCGATGACAAACACCAGACCGATGATATCTCCTACTACCACCTGCTCCAGCTTCTTCAGCGAAGACGCCATTCTCTGCGAATACGCTTCCGCAAGGCCCGTCGCCTCGTCACAGATTTTGAAAAAGGTCTCACTCTTTTCGATAATCGCGGTATTCTCATATCCTTTTTCACGCACCAGCAGAATCTCTGCCTTCAGCTCTTCAAAATACGATGCCAGCTCAGTCATCTTATCCTGAAAATCCCGGTCATCCAGGCGCACCAGATCCAGCTCGCTGCTTCCGTTCTGCAGACCGTCGATATAAGCGTTGATGTCTGCAATCATCGTATCCTGCGGTTCTCCCGCATCCTCCAGCTTGATAATCCGCTGCGTTTTTCCGCGCACCAGACCGGCATAGTTGACAACGCGGGCCGTTCCCTGTATTTTCTCGACCATCGACATAATGCAGAAAAACAGAATAATCAGAATGATCGTCAAAACCGTCATTGCGGTTTTGGAAATAAAAGATGTTTTTTTCTTACTTTTCTTTTTCTTCATCTCTCTCCATCAGATCCTGTGTCATTTTTTGTCATATAGATCATATTATAAGCGCAATCCTCTCTTCGCGCAACCGCAAACCGGGCGCAGAAAAAATTTCAAAATTTTATCTGCTGTCTGACACAAAAAAACGGACACCGGAGAGGATGTGCTTCCTGTCCAGTGCCCGATTTTTTCTTATTTTGCTTTTTCTGCCGTCCAGATTTTACCGTCGCGGATGACAACCTGTTTTTCTTTCATCAGATGGCCGACCGCGCGCTTAAATGCTGCTTTGCTGAGGCCGAATTCTCTCTGAATCACTTCCGGTGATGCTTTGTCATCAAATGGAAGGACACCTGCAAATTCCTCGATCACAGAAAGAACGCTCTCTGCATCGATTGCGATCTGCTCGTACGCTTTTCCGCGTGCGGACAGGGAGAGTTTTCCGTCCTCTTTGACTTCTGTAACGCGGCACTCAAGTTCCTGGCCGACATGATAGTCTGCCTGTGCTTCTCTCTTTGGAATCAGGCCGGAGTAGCGGTCATCAACAGCAACGAAAACGCCGAAGTTTCCGCTGATCTCGTAGATTCTTCCCTTTACGATATCGCCTACGACGTACGGAGAATTGGTTTTCAGGAAATGGTAAACCTTCATCGTTGCGCAGAGACGGTCGCTCTTGTCGATGTAGAGGGAAACCAGAACCTCATCACCTGGATGGAGGCGGCGGGTCTGCTGTTTAAACGGAAGAAACAGATCTTTTTCCAGACCCCAGTCCAGAAATGCTCCGATCTTTCCGGTAGCAGCTACGTTTAAGACAGCCAGCTCTCCAAGCACCAGCTTCGGCTCTCTGGTTGTCGCAATCAGACGGTCGCTGGAATCGCGGTACAGAAATACTTCCAGCTCATCTCCCTCTTTTGTTCCTTCCGGCACCTGTTTGATCGGCAGAAGAACGCGTTCCTTCTCGCCTGCTTCCCGGGTCTCCCCAAGATAAATACCGAATTCTACTTTCTTTACTACTACCAGCTTTTGCTTTCTTCCTATATTTAACATTTGACTTCCTTTCTTACTGCTCGCCGAGAGCCTTCATGCTCATCTCCTCGAGCAGGTCGCTCTTGATGTGGTACAGCTTGTCGGACAGATCCACGTAAACCTCATGCGGATTGACCAGACGTTTGGACTCCTCCCAGAGGGTATCTTTCTCTCTGGTGCAGATGTCGCGGATCTCCATGACGGATGGAGAAGTGTAGACGCATGCGCCCTTCTGGAAAATCGGAACGAGGAGCTCGCGTAAGGTGTAGGTTCCGCCTTTGATCTTCGTCTTTTTCCAGGTCTCGATCGGGTCGAAGATGATCATATCTTTGCTCTCGTCGAAGGTCTCGTCTGCGAGGCAGATCAGGTCGGCACGGATCTTTCCGGTTTCTTTATCATAAATACGATAAATCGTCTTATTGCCCGGGTTTGTTACTTTCTCGGAGTTCTCGGACAGCTTTATCTTCGGTGTGAATTCTGCGTCATCTTTATCTTTTGCTGCTGCCAGCTTGTAAACGCCGCCGAATGCCGGCCAGTCACCGGAGGTAATCAGATTTGTGCCGACACCCCAGGAATTAATCTTCGCACCCTGGGTTTTCAGGCTGTCGATCAGGTACTCATCGAGGTCACTGGATGCGGAAATGATGGCATCACCGAAACCTTCTGCCTCGAGCATCTGATATGCTTTTTTCGACAGGTAAGCCAGGTCACCGCTGTCGATGCGGATGCCGTAGCCCTTCATCGGTAAGCCCTCTGCTCTCATCTCTTTGAAGACGCGGATCGCATTCGGAACACCGGATTCGAGAACATCGTAGGTGTCTACGAGAAGAATGCATGCTTCTGGATACATTTTCGCATACGTTTTGAATGCGGTGTACTCATCCGGGAAGCTCATGATCCAGCTGTGTGCGTGGGTTCCCTTGACTGGAACGTCAAACATCTGTCCGGTCAGGACATTGGAGGTTCCGATGCAGCCGCCGATCATGGCAGCACGCGCGCCGTAGATACCAGCATCCGGTCCCTGTGCACGGCGGAGTCCAAACTCCATGATGCCGTCGCCCTTTGCCGCGTAAACAACGCGGGATGCTTTCGTCGCGATCAGGCTCTGATGGTTGATCATGTTCAGAATCGCGGTCTCTACAAGCTGTGCCTCCATGATCGGAGCGACAACTTTTAAGAGCGGTTCTCTTGGAAATACGACGGTTCCTTCCGGGATCGCATAGATATCTCCGGTGAAATGGAAGCCTCTTAAATACTCCAGGAAATCATCGTTGAAAATATGGAGGGAACGGAGATAGTCGATGTCATCCGGTGAAAAGTGAAGATCGCGGACATACTCGATTACCTGCTCAAGTCCTGCACATACGGCGTATGCGCCGCCGCATGGATTCTTTCTGTAAAATGCATCAAATACCACGATCTGATCGGACGGGTTCTCGTAGTAGCCCTGCATCATGGTAAGTTCATATAAATCGGTTAACAGTGTAAGGTTCTGCGCTCTCATGGCAAATTCCCCTTTCCTCATTGTGTTTATTACGTTCGTATCTTATTCTTTCCGATTGTACCACAATCATTGAAATTCCACAACTACGTATGGCTGTCCTTTTTCATCGTTCAGCGAGATAAAACAGCCGTTTTCCGTCTCAGCGCGCAACGGATGCAGGACATCGCCGAGGTGCGCCTGCTGTTTGTATTCGGCGCGCATCCGGCGCACGGTGAAGTTCTTCGGAAGGCATTCACCGGCAAGGGAAATGAACTGTGCGTTGTTGACGTGGTGGTTCGTATCGAGGTTGTGCGGCCGCACCGGGAACGGTTCGCCGATGAAATCTGCTTCCGGCATTTTCACTTTGCGCTCGCCGAAATCCTCGTCGATCGGATCGTCAATGCCATAGGCGTCTGTCGTCTCTTTCGGTGCGCGGACGGGATGACCCGTTTCCATATTGACGTAAGACCAGATGGAGTTGGCACAGGCGAGCATTTCGCCGTCTTCTGTTTCCATCGTGAAGTTACGCATGCCAAGAAATCCTTTGAAGCCGCTCGCCCATGTAGTGATTTTTACCGCTTCACCAAGGGATGGATAGCGGCGCACATGAATCTGCCACGCGGACAGCACCCAGGCGCAGCCTCGTTTTTTGAGCTCCGCAACGCCCTCGCCGATCGCTTCCGACTGGAAGGTACTGCAGTCCTGAAAGTAATTGATCAGCCCCGGCAGGGTGAGATTTCCGTCCTCACCGATTTCGCTGTAGCGGATTCTGCTCGTAAAGGAATACTTCATCGTTTCGTTCCTCCTGCTGTATTTGTTTTTGAGCATCGAAAAAGGCCTCAGGTACGAGACCTGAGACCTTTTAATGAGCTGGGCTACCTGGATTCGAACCAGGAACTGACGGAGTCAGAGTCCGTTGCCTTACCGTTTGGCGATAGCCCATTGCCTTGCGACAAAATGTATAATACACTATCGCAAGAGAAAAGTCAACACCTTTTTTGAAATTTTTTTATTTTTTTCAAAAAACTGACTTTTGGAACATTTTGGAAGGGATTTGACGGCTCAACCCGGCCGTTGTCACTCTCCCGCCACGTATTTTTTGTCGATGTTGACGACGCATTCATACTTCTCATCCATTTCCTTCATCAGCGCCCCGATCTGCCCGATCACGCGATCACAGTCTTTCTTCTTATAAGAATACGGGATTTCAAGATCAAAAATCAGCTTCTTTTTCTCCGCCCCGTTGATCATACGGAAATCGTGGAAGGAAAGCTCCGGATCGAGAATGGAAATTACGTTTCTTACCTTCTCCTTTGTCGCAAGAACCGTCGCATCGTGGATCTCCACCGGATCCATGTGGATGACCAGCAGAATCCCCAATTTTTTGCCGACCTCATGTTCAATGCGGTCGATAATATCATGCGATACCTCGATATCGACATCTCGCGGCACCTCCGCATGGATCGATGCCATACTTCTGCCAGGCCCGTAGTTGTGGACAATCAGATCATGGGTTCCTACAATTCCTTCATAGGAAGCAACCTCTTTCATGATCCGTGCATACAGATCCGGATCCGCGCCCTGCCCGATCAGCGGTTCCAATGTATCTTTTGCAATGGAAATACCGGACCACATAACGAGTACCGCCACAACAAGTCCTGCGATTGCGTCGATATTAACCGAAAGGAAATGGCAGATCAATATAGAAGCGATCGTTGCGCTCGTCGTGATCACGTCGCCCATGGAATCCGCCGACGTTGCCAGCATCACCTTCGACTGAATGCGGTTTCCCAGTTTTCGGTTGAAAAGCGCCATCCACAGCTTTACACCAACCGAGAGCACCAGAATCAAAAACGGAACCATCTGAAATGTGATCTCTTCCGGATTGCGAATTTTCTCCAGGGAGCTCTTTAAAAACGTAAAGCCGACTTCAATAACCAGAAACGAAACGATCAGCGCTGCAATATACTCGATCCGTCCATGCCCGAACGGATGCTCTTTGTCGGCCGGTTTGTTTGCCATCTTGACACCAACAAAGCTGATGACCGAAGATGCCGCATCGGAAAGGTTATTGAACGCATCCGCCATGATCGCCAGAGAATGCATCCCAACACCGATCAGCAGCTTGGCGGCAAACAGCAATACATTGCAGCAGATTCCTACCATACTGGATAAAATACCATATCTCGTCCGCACATCCGCATTGTCAGTGTTCTCATACTCTTTTACAAAACATCTTACCAGAAAATCTGTCATGGGTTCCCCTTCTTTCCACAATACATTCAGAAACATTAGCTTAGATAAAAAGGGCCTCACGCATCGCCGCGAAGCCCTTATGTTTTTTCTGTCTTTTTCTATAGTAGGCAGTGTTGAAAAAAAAGTCAAGCCTAACATATTTTCGGAGATTCTATCGACAGAGAGAAAAAGCAACGCAGACTGCTTCTTTTCAGCAATTCTGCGCCGCTTTTTCTCTGTTTTTTCAGATTTTATCTCTTTTCAGGCAGATTTGACAATCGAATGAGAGTTTTTCTTTTTCCTGCCTGAAATAGCGTTACCGCCCACCGGTACCCAGCGAGCCGTAACGGAATAGCTACTATTTTACTTTATAAATTTTCGCCATATCCTGCACATACAGCGGATAGAACCGATAGCCCGCAAAATCGCTCCGAAGTGCAACCTCACATGCCATATCCTCGATATACAGGTTTGCCGCATCGTCACAGAGCAGTGTTTCCATTTTTTTGTAAATCTCAACCTGCTCCTCTTCATCCGTGCTGGTCTTAACCTGCTGATACAGTTTATCATACTCTTCGTTGCTGTAGTTGATAAAGTTCTTGGATGATGTTGAGGTAAACCGTTCCAGCAACGCGCGTCCGGTCAGATATGCCGCATCAACGCCGACAACCGTGGACTGGAACTTCCGGTCTGCATATACATCCGACAGCCAGCTGTCCCACTCGACCTGCTGAATTTTGGCAGTAACACCGATCGCTTTAAGCTGCTCTACCAGAACCTGGGCTGTATCGATATGCTGCTGATAATTGTTCGGCACTGTAATCGTAAGCTCAAATCCATCTGGGTATCCGGCTTCTTTTAACAGTTCTTTTGCCTTCTCAATATCCTGATTATATCGCTCTGACAGTTCCGGCACATAATATTTTCCAAATGCCGGGAACATGCTGCTTCCGATGATCGTTCCTTTTCCGTCCGCAATCATATCCAGCACTTCCTGGCGGTTTGCCGCATAGCACAGCGCCTGGCGCACCTTCACATTGTTGAGCGGTTCCACGGCATTGTTCAGATACAGCGCCTGTACCAGGTTCATACCGCCGTCATAAATCGTAAAATCGGAATCTTCGGCAAGCTGCGCTGTCTGTGTGGAACTGAGACGTGCATACATGTCCAGTGTACCGGATTTCAGGTTTGTTACGACTGCATTGCTGTCCTTGACAATTCGAAATGTTACCTTGTCCAGATACGCCTGATTTTCCGTATCCCAGTAATCGCTGAATTTTTCAAGGACAATGTTTTCCTGCGGGGACCGTGATACATAGTGGAACGGGCCTGTTCCGACCGGATCTGCTTCCAGATCTTCCACATGCTCAGGTACAATCGCTACCGTCAGATAGGCAAGAAACTCGGTGTCTGCCTCTTTTAAATAGATGTCGATCGTGCTCTCGTCCGGAATTTCAACCTTGTCCACATTGGAAAATGCCTCTACCAGAGGCGTTCCGTCTCCGTTGATACCCGCACAGCGTTCGATTGAATATTTTACATCCTCTGCAGTGACGGTCGTTCCATCGTGGAATTTGACACCATTCCGGAGCTTGAAGGTATAAACCTTTCCATCCTCCGAGATCGAATGACTCTCTGCCACCGCATCGTTCAGATTTCCTTCTTCATCGGGCTTTACAAGGCCCTCATAAATATTGAATAGGATTTCTTTCGTTCCTGCCGCAACAGATTTGTGTGGGTCAAGACTATCCTCAATGTCCTGAGGAATTCCTACCGTGATGGAACCTCCCATAACAGGTTCCCCTGTCGGGGTTGATTCCGTTGATACCTGAGAACTTGTGGTATCGGAAGAATCTGCTTTCCCATCCTTGCCATCCTGCATCCGCCAAGTACAACAGTAAGAGCTGCAACTAAAAGCAGCGCAAGTACGCTTCTTCTTTTCTTCATGATTTCTCCTTTTGATACGAGTTCTCTCATTTTGTAATTGTCACGCCTATTGTATCCGACCTGTTCCCAAATAGCAAGTACATTATTGTATACAATTTATTTTCCGAATCCGAAAATCACGTATATCCGCCCGCGTATTCCGGATTCTTTCCCTCGGGATGTACCAGAAAAGATAAAAATTTTGCCGCCCGGGAATTTTAACATTCCCGGGCGGCAAACGCTTTTGCTTTTTTTCTTTTATCCTTCAATGGAGATTGTCTTTTTCTGCTCCACAGCCGGTTTTGCTTCCTTCTTCGGTACGAAGAGTTTCAGCAGACCGTGTTTAAATTCAGCCTTGATATCCTCTTCGGTAATATCTTCACCTACATAGAAGCTTCTGCTGCATGCACCTGCGTAACGCTCTTTACGGATGTAGCGGCCGTTCTCTTTTTCTTTCTCGTCTTTGTCAAGACCTTTCTCTGCACTGATGGTCAGATAACCATTTTCCAGTGTGGCCTGAACTTCATCTTTCGTGAAGCCCGGAAGGTCAACCACTACCTCGTAGCCATTATCCAGCTCGCGAATATCTGTTTTCATCACATGGCTGGCTTTGCGGCCATACAGTTTCTTTTCTGTATTCTTCATCTCTTTGTCATAATCATAGAACGGAAAATCGTTGAAAAAGTCATCAAATAAATTTTCTCCAAAAATACTAGGCATTAACATAAGTCATCGCTCCTTCTTATTCTTCTCATGGAACCTGATCCATGCTTTTTCTCCGGTTTTTCTTTTCACCGGATCTTTTTGTTTACCTGTTTCTTTGGAACGGAAAGGCTTCCGGATACCGGAGGTTTTCTTCTTTTCCTCTCTTTATATCCCTCTTCCTTTGTTCTAGCTGTAATATAACACTTATTATTAGCACTGTCAAGAGGTGAGTGCTAATTATTTTGTGAAGATTTTGTGAAGCCTTGATTTTACGGGCTTCACAGGGATTTTTCACTTACTTTCGCACTCGATTTTCTTGATTTGACCACATTTTGACCACAAATTCTTGGAAAAATATATTCGTCTGATTTTCTTACCACATTTTACGACAACGACTTCTGGTTTATACCACAGCAGGTACGGTTTCTGGCAGATTCATTTTAGACATCTCGTTCTCCACATGAGACTTCTCTGCAATATGATTGTAGACATTCATTGTGATCTGTGCATCTGAATGTTCTTCGCTCCGCTACGGTCGGTGCTAAACGGATGTCCCCCGGACATCCAGCACCCCATCACATACTGCATAACTTTGGGATTGACATTATTCTCACCCAGTCTGGTACATCCCGTATGACGAAGGGTATGCGATGAAATAGGAGGCATCAGCTCCGGCTCTCGCTTCTCTCCTTCTGCCAGTTTGCTTTCTTTCTTATTATAGGCATTAACAATGTTTTTCAGAAAGCTGTTCACTCCCGCTGGCATAATCGGACGTCCATACTTTGTATTGAAGATGAATCCACTGCGTCCACCAATCTCTACATTACTCTGCAAACCAAGCATCAGGTTCAGCTCTCTCTGTTTACGGAACGCATCATATACCATCTGTGTCATAGGAATGTCTCTGATTCCTGCATCCGTTTTGGTTTCTGAATCATGGAAACAATATCCTTCTTCACCTTCATAATATACAAGCTGTCCACCTACATGGATCTCCCGACAAACGGTTTTCAGTGCTTTTTTCATGTTTTTCCTATTAAATTTTCCTCAGACACCTACATAAGTGAAACTTAGATTATGCCCAATACACAGTATTATTACTTATAACAACTAAATTACTTCTTGTCGTGCAATCTATTATTTATTCCAATACATCAGGTGTCCACCTTGTTCCAATATCGTTAGTTGGAAGTCGTTTTGTCTTGTATACAAAAGCCACACTATACCGTGCTCTCGTCACTGCAACATAAAACTTAGAAAGACTTTCATCCTTCATGTCTTTGGACTTTCCTGACAACCAATCCAGCATTGGTTTCGTCGGGTATATCAAGACTCTATTAAAAGTAAGTCCCTTGGACAATCCAAAATTCATCGTTTTTGGGATGGGATTTACCTTGGTTCTTTTATCATACCGCAACTGAACAGGATTATATATATCTACATATTTATCAATATCATTCTCGTGAACCCAAAATATTCCATCATGTCCCGTTTTTTCATTCATGGCAGAATCGCATGGCTTCATATCAGGATACATCTGATTTGCAAGATCACATATAATCTGATTATTTCTATGAGATGTCGATAATGTTGTGGTATCAATATTCATTCCGGCAATATTATCCTGCACAAAAATCACTATTTTCCCACCTGCATATTTTTTATATTTTGCTTCATAATGAGTTCGATACGTCGTCTGACGAGGATCTCCTACTAAAGTCATGTTGCAACCAACCTCATGCAACTTTTTTATAACTTCTAAATCATATCCAACAAAATCTTGTATTTCATCTACAAAAACATAAGAAAAAATTTTTCGTATTCTGCGAAATACACATCCATTCGATAATTCGTCCAAAACACAGGGCAATTTTGAAATCATATTTGAATATACATTACCGGAAGCCGTGACATATTTTTTCTCATTTGTATCCTTTAGTCTCAACAAATTTTTATCTGCCTTATTCACTAATAACACACCGGATACCCTATTATTTATAAGATAGCTTTGGTAAGGTCGTATACCATGCTTGATTAGCAGCAAAAACCACGGCATAATAGTTACATTAGATGGAATACAACCATTTATTTCGTAAAATTTGTCTCTAATGCTTTGTTCATTAGCATCGGTATAAGTTGTTATCAAAACATTTTCAGAAATCTCCAATGCCTTCTTTACAAGAAATGTTGTTTTTCCTGCCCCTGCCGCCGCAATAATTAGACTACTCATTTTTTATCGCCCTCATTATATACTCAGGATATTTAATTTTCGTAGCCGATTCAAAAATTGCTATGGCACAATCCGTCTTATGAGCGTGCATATATTTGTGCATCTCATCATCCGTATCGTAGTTAGTTCCAAAAATATTGTTCATTGCTTCTCGTCCATTTTCTTTTAATATTTTCGGCTCTAAGGTATTATAATTAAAATCCTTATCTGACAGTTTCAAATCACCTGTATCCACTACCTCATCAACACATATATGAATACATTGTATTTCTTCATATTCTTTGTACTTTTTCTTAACAGCTTCAATATTTCCATCATTATCCGTAACAACAGCTGTTTCTTTGTTTAGTGTCTGTGCAATTTCAAGATACCGCTTAAATGTCACCCCACCTACGGTCATTACATCTATTCCATCTTGGATAGGAAGCCGCCCCTCATGAGTATCCATATATGCCCGCTGAACAACCAGCTCATCTGAATCGCCCTCTACTAAGATTGATTTTTTACAAAGAATCAATCGCAGTGTATCATAACCTGCCACTTTTTTGAAAAATTCAAAAGTTTCCTTTTTGAGCGATTGCATCGAGCAACAATTATCGCCTGAAAGCAAAATTAAATTTTCCAGTCCGAGTTTATTAGCGACAAAGCTACTATGCGTTGATGCTATAATTTGTCTACCAGATGCAGCCTTTTCAATAACTCCCATTAGTTCGCTTAATCGGGAAAAAGACAAATGACTTTCAGGTTCTTCAATCAAAATAATACTTGCTTTTTCTGCCTGTTTATGACTTAAAGCTAATTGTGTTTTTATGATACATTGTGCACCTTTTCCAGCATGAGCAAACGGGATTCCATCCACCTGCGTAACCAAACTTGACTCCCAAGAATTTTGAACTCCCTGATCGGCACTCAATGATAATTTTCCATTCATAACAGTAGACGCTGCACTAATTTTCTCATTGATTGACTGAATTGCTTCATTTTGTGCAAACTCATCTATCATATTTCTATGGGCTTGTGTTATTGCTGTTATGTCCTCTGGTTCAAGGAAATCCTTTACTACTCTGGAAATATATACATCAGACCCATTTTGGTATCTGTAATTTGACGAATCAATCATTACAGACTTTATTGGTATGAATCTGGGCATTTTTTCATCTCGGCTAAAAGAAAACCATTTAGCTTCATAAAATTCAATAGGCAAACTTATAATTTTTTCTGTTTTCAGCAAACTTTCATATTCTGAATTAAATTTATCAGAAAAACTAATTGTGAATCTGATTCCCTCTATACCATCACTTTTTTCGGAATTACCATTTCCTTCATATTCAGGCAATGTTCCACTTTTGAAATATAACTCAATCATTATTTCTGGAGGTGCAATCGGCTGTCCATTTTCCACTGATGCCAGGTATTCCTCAACTGCTTCTCTATTAAATAAATATGTTGATAGCTGATTTCTAATATTTCGACCAGCATACATACCCGTTAAAGCCACATGAATGGCTTCAAGAATAGTAGATTTTCCAGATTCATTATCACCAACCAGAAGATTGATATTTTCATTAAATTTTACTTCAAACGGATTTTTAAACTTCTTAAAATTTTGAATGATTACCTTCTCAATAGCCATTCGTAGCCTCCTATCTTCGATTTTACTCTACCCCTAACGCCTTAAACACTGCATCTTCCGCACTCTGATACGGAATCAGCTGAAATGCACTCATCAGATCAGCTGGAACACTTGCAAAATCAACAAACGATGTACTTGGAATCAGCACCTTCTTTGCGCCGCTATCCAGACACACCTGAAGTGTATTGGCAAGTTCATCCACCTTTATCATTGTGCCACTAATTGTTATATCTCCCAACACTGCCAAGTTGCTGACAACAGGCTTTCCAAGAGCAATCGAACAAAGTGCTATCAATGTTGGAAGTGCCAATTTGTCTGTCATACCGATACCCTGCAAATCCTGATAATTGATGATGTAATCCTTGGTCGAGGTGCTGATAGAGCCACTGATCCGATTGCCGTTGGCTTTCAGATAATTAAATGCCGTGTTCACCGCTTCCTTGCATTTAGAATCACTGCCTAAGCCAGTCCGTTCAATTTTGCCATTGCCTGGAAGCATCTGACTTTCCAAACGGAATACACCAATCATGCCACTTTTTCCTCTGGATACGGTATAAACCTGTCCCGGATTACACATTCCATCCGGTATCAGCTTACCACCACCCTGTTCTGGTACGGAAACATAATGTTCTGACATATCTTCTAGATCTATATAAGAGAAGTTCACATCATAAAACTCCATACCACCCAGCTTCTTCAATTGCTCCTTGACACGGCGACGCATTTCCAATGCAATCTGAATAATTTCTTCCAGTTCTTCTTTGGTAAACTCACCATTTGGGTACATCAACTTCAGATAACCGTCTATCATACGACGAACCGCAATTGTATCACGCTGATTCAGATTTCTCCCCAGACGGAAGTAGTGATCAAGTGCATCTCCATACTGCTCCTTGCGAAGCTCTCGGATGAACTCTGCCAAATAGTCACTGATAAAACCATAATCATTAGTAAAATGCTCCGGTCTGAACTTCGGTATCTCCCATCCTGGAAGATAACAGTGCATACGATCAAGAAATGCTGTATCTGTTCCCATTTCCTGCGGGAAAGGTGCAAACAGACTGGATGTTTTCAACAGCACGTCCACACTCTGATTGATATTTCCCACAAATACCATGGACGCAGTAGCAGCTTTTTCTTCTTTGCCACGGGCAAAAGAGCCGGATGCCATGTAATCCTTCATAATCTGAATGCCATCTTTATCTTTAAACTTGATACCTGCCACTTCATCAAAGGCTACACAGTCCCATAAGCCGACCAGTCCGACCGTTTTGCGTCCCATATTGTAAAACAGGTTTGCAACCGTCGTCTGTCCACCGGAAATCAAAATACTGTTTGGTGAAATCTCTTTGTAAAGATGAGATTTACCGGTGCTTCTCGGTCCAAGCTCACAAAGATTAAAGTTATTCTCAACTAATGGAATCATACGGGTCAAGAGCAACCATTTCTCACGGTATGTAAATTCATCCGGTTCCATTCCGATAGAACGAAGAAGGATATCCAACCATTCATCTTTCGTAAAAGCTTTTCGTCCCTGCTTCAGTTCATCAATATCAATGTGCGGCATCTGGATCGGTGTCAGCTTACGGATACTGATTGGTGAAATATCTTTCTGCTTTTTCTGTTTGGAACGAAGTGGATTTCCATCAATATCCTCAATGCCAAAATTATTGTCGCCTTCAACCTCATAATCCAGCTGAACAATACACCAGATACCGCCGCAGAGCAGGCGATCAAATTTTTCTGGATATTCATCGGCAATCGGTACATTACCAATGCCCAAATTAGAAAACTCTGCAAAAAAGCAATCCTTTTTCATATCCAGTCGAACAGTCACCATATCAATGATTGTGTAACTGCCTTTTTTACGCAGCTGAGACAGAATTTTCTGTGATTCATCCGGGCGTACAAAGTTGTCAGCAAGAATACGCTTCACATTCTGTACGCCTTTCTCTATAACCGTCTCATCATCTGAACTGCAATACTGTCCCAACAAGAACTCAAGAACATACACTGGGACATTCGCCCCTTCTTTAATTTTCTTTGTCAGGTCTTTCCGAACAATCTTACCGTCAAAGTTCTGACGGAGCTTGTTCTTTATTTCTTCACGGGTACTTTCACCCTCTGCAAATTGCTCCATCTTTCTCTCCTCCTGCGGCATTAACTAAAAAAATCAAACTCGTCCACCGCAAAGGCGATGTCAATCTGGAATGGCTCCCGCTGTGGCAGCTGTAATCCCTGTTCATCTGCAATTACCAGATAATAAGTAGCGGTATTGCTGTATTTTAAAGATTTTAGATTAAACTGACAACGGAAAGTTCTTTCTGCACCGTTATCGCTGGTCTTATCTGCAATAATCTTCTGAATATCACTAATCTGTTTGCCGTCCTCATCTGTAAAATAAACTTGATAGGTTGCTGCTTCACGATTTGTACTGACCGCATCTTTTTGATAGAAGTTCAACGAAAAAATCATATTGCTGATCTTACGGTTTGCGGACAGTAAATTAACCGTTACCGGCTTAGTATCATATTTCTGCTTATTTCGCTTATATTCCATAGAATCGTTGCGGAGATAATGATACTCAATCACTGGAACAACCATTTCCTGCAAACTGATACCACCATGCACAAAATTCATACCGCCGCCATTCATTTTGATACGAATACTTTCTCTCGGTGCAAATCCATCAAATTCCGTATTTCCGCCCAGGAATTTTACAGGCATCAAGTAATCTGGTTGCACACCTTTCTGCATAATTGCATATCTTCTGCCATATTCTACACATCGCTTGATACTTTCTTTTTTTGTAATGTCAGAGTTTGTTACATCCACATCAAAAAATCCTCTTTTATCTACTTTGTCCTCTTCCTTCAAAGGACTGTATGTATAAAGAAATCCATGATCTGCCGTAATTAAAATATTCGTTCCACCAAATTCATTTACGATAATACGCACAAGATTCTTCAATTCTGAAATCGCCTTGTCACAGGCAGCAAAAACAGCAGTATCCGAAGTGTGGCTGGCTTCATCTATGGTATCGTGGTAAATATAGACCACATCCATCCCTTTCACCAAAGCACTTCTTTCCGCTCGTTTCATAGCAATGATGTCATTATACTTTAAAGCCACGCTTGCCGAATCTTCTGTTTTCAGAACCTTATCCCTATAAGTACTTGCCGTAGACTGTCCATCTGCCAAAACCGTCAAAATATCGTTCCGAACCTCTACTGTCAGTTCTTTGTGCGGCAACAAAGCTGCCATACCAAACTTTGTAGTAGAAGGAAAGATGCTCTGCATACTGCTGATAGAAACCTTACTTTGCGTTTCTCGCTGAAGCTGATCTGCCATCGTAGCCGCCACTTCATAACGCATGGCATCTGAGATAATTACAAATACTTTCGTATCTGAGGTTTGGATACGGGAACGGTAAAAATCCTCCTGTTGCGGTACTTCCAGAACTTTACCGTAAGTTGCCAGTTCATCCGCACATACATCCGACCAGTTGTTGCCCAACTCACCTAAGAACCAGTGTGTATAAAGTCCTTCCACCTTATCGACAACATGCTTGAACAAATCATCCAGCAGAATATTGGAAGTCTCCAAACTCTTTTGAAAACTAAGATGGAACAAACGGTAATAAGTGTCCATCTGATAGTAGCTCTCAGTATATTCTTTCCAGATACTTTTCGCTTCTGCGGTATGGAATCCGGCAGAATGTTCCTTAAAGAAACTTTGCATATTCGCCACTTGTAAGATACCGTCATAAAAATTCTCAAATGGCTCATACCATACACAAGTTCTCCGTTTTTCAACGGTATTCGTAATGGTATCCACATCAATAATATGGTCACTGATCTCTGTCATTATCTTTGTCAGAATCACTTCATTAATACACGGAAAGCACTCTGTTCCTACCAAATCTTCTACTGTCAGCTTTTCAAAACGCTGATACAGACAAGCTTCATCCTCAACATAACGTGCCACATCATATAATTGCGGAATGTTGTCACTATGAAGCCATTCAGAAATAAAATCATAGCAATATGCCTGATGTGGTATGGAAATAAAACTGTCTAGTCCGGCAAGATATTCCTGCCGCATGGTACGGGTCGCCGCGGTTAAAAGTAGATGAATTGCTAACCGCTCAAGGTCTGGTTCCTCCTCCACAAATCCGCATCCCTGACGAACCATCGCCCAAAATGCTGCGTCTGCATGATATTTTACAAAATCCTGATAAACCGTATTATTATTCAAATCCAGTCCCGCCTGGAACACACTACGGAGAATCATATTAGGCTGTGCATCTTTCAATCCACAGATTGCCGCCATGACAGCCATGTGTAACTGTGCCGGTGTTTCCGGAACTTTATTCTGTGTGCTGACTTTCAAACGACGATCTTTCGCATTGAAATAAGCACGATAATTTTTAACCTGTTTCCTCATTGCCGGATTTGATATAAGTCCCATCTCATCCATCCAAATAGAAATCAGATCCGCCCGAAACTCTTCGCTGTAAAGCTCCACATCCAGAAGCCAGTTATCATCTGGGCGGTTATAGACACACGGACTGTAAACCAGATAATTTGTGGTCAAATCATCTACTGAAAGCAGTTTTTTTACAGAAAACGCATTATTTCCTGTCAGCGCAATCACCTTTGCATTTTCCAAAACCACTTCATCCAATTTATCCTCAAATTCCTTATCTTCATCGTACCAGAAAATGATACGACGCTGATAAAACTCAGGAAGAGGTGCAGCAAACCTGCGATTTAAATCTTGTATTATTTTGTCTGTATCCATGCTGCATTATCTCCCTTCCGTATTTTTTACATAAATAGTGCTTCGTGCCGCACCCTCTTTTCTCAAATAACCATCCTTAACCATATTCAGCAAGACAGCTCTGGCTCTACGATGTTTTACATCTAAAATCTCTACTGTTTCAGCAGTAGTAATAGAGCCATTTTCCAATACATATTTATAGATTTGTTGTTCCTGTTCACTATCCGGCATTTTCTTTGTCGTATCTGGCACTGTTTCTGTTTTATCCGGCACTTCATTGCCACTATCTGGCATTTTATCAATAGTATCCGGCACTTTAATGGCGTTATTGAGGTCATTGAGGTCAACAGTGCCGTCAACCTGACCTCGATAAATATTGATACGCAAATCCACTTCGCCACCAATAAACTCCGGCTCCCGAAGTCCGGCAGCTTTCACTTTATCAATAATTCTCGGAATACCGCTTCCCCAATGCTCGATCAGATTCATGTAAGCAAACGCATGGGCAAGGGCTTCATTTCTGATTTTGGAATAACCTTCTTTCATACGCTCCATCGTTTGTCCCATTGGCAGCTTCCCAGGAGAAGTGATTTCCAATCGGTTGTCATATACCGCTACCTGTATCGTACCATGATCCAGATAACTACGATGTACCATAGCATTGATAATCAACTCACGAATGGCATCCGGTGGAATCTCATAAACATCCTGGCGATAAATTCCCACAATAGTAGCACCCAGATGAATATTTCTTAAGACAAACTGAAATGCTTCGTCTATCTGTTCCCAAAGCGGTCCGGTATATTCTCTACGATCAACAAATACCGCTTTCGTTGTACCTTTGAACACACCACATTGCGTTGCAACATGAAGGCCTCCGTTGCCTGTCAAAATTGCAAACGCATTGGATGGAAAATCTTTTCCATCACGCTCGATTAAAATTCCCCAGGAACGCAACTGCTGTCTGCCTACATCTTTAATCGATGCTTTCTGTTCCTCTGTCCGAGCATTTCTGACAGCCTGCTCTTTCATAGCTTTGCAAAGGGTATCAATATCTTCATCTGTAACATTTAACCCAGTACATAAAGCCTGATCATAGTAGCGGTTACTGCCCTCAAACAACAACTCCTTTACCATATACTCATCGGCAAGGCGGGTAGTTCCGGCAACACGGACATATACACCGCCATCTCTACCAAGGGCTTTGATATAATACGGGCGCTGTCTGCCCTCAAAAACCTCTACCACAATGACAGTCTTACCATCAACCGTCTGTAAAGTGATATCTGGGATAATTGCCGGTTCACAGCTGTCTGATACGGCATTGGCAATGGCATCCATTTTCTTGAACACATCTTCCTTGTCAAAGCCAACAACCTCTCTGGTTTTATCGGCAATTCCGAAAATGATTTTTCCGCCGGTTCCATTGGCAAAGGCAACCACAGATTTCATATATTTGAGGCTTTTCTCCGGCAGGTTCTCTTTGAACTCCACATCCTTCGATTCTCCTGCAAGAATTTCTTCTATAGTCATTGTAACACCTCGCTCTCTTTGGCAGCTATTGCCACCATTCATATTATAAAATACCCGCAGTTTTCTTATTTACCACTTTGGAAATCAGCTCATTCATCAAGTCGTTCTTAATATCAATCCACGTTTTCGTATTGTCGATAGCGAGCTGACATTTAGATTTCTGCATAATTGCAGTAATAGTCTGACGAACATAATTTTCCATTTCAATGAGTTCTTGCTTTGAGATATTGCTTCCATCACCTTCATGTAAGGATTCTGAGCGATAACGATAAAAGTCCAGCATCTTATCATGTATTCCTACAACTTCTGCATCATTCTTTCCAAGCAAAACTGCAATGCGATTGGATAACATTTGTTTTTTACCTGGTTGATTTACCGGCAAAAGTGCCATTTCTAATGCTGTCGTATACTGTTCAAATCCAGTTGGAGCATCTGTCTGCTCCAATCCCCACACAAACTCATCAATAATAGGTTTCATCATGGAATAAATTTGTAATTTATAATCTCTTAAAAACTGATTACAGCGTTCAACATCTTCTGTTGCAAGTATATATTTTCGTTCATCATAAGCATTTCTGGTACTATTCTTGCTCGTATGGTTCTGAGTATTATTTATAAAACCCAACACCTTAAATCTGTAATTGAAAAATGTTTGATATAATCCAATGTTCCCGTTTTTATATAAACGCAACAACGAAAATATTTTATGCAAATATTGTACCTCTTGCTCTTGGTAAGCTCCAATTTCATCTTCACATTGGCAAGTCTTATTCGTGATTACAGCACCCGGAACAATCTGAGGACCATCTATCAAAAATACATCTTCTTTTTTTAGGCAGATAAAGTATGAACCATTTTCATCATGTAAACGTGAGCCTATATACTCAATACATAGTTGATTTTTTCCATTTTCAATTTCTGATTTGAATGGGAAATCATCATAATAGCACTTCTCGATAGTATAACCATTTCCCAATTCAAGATTAAGTATACTTTCATCGCAATACATTATAATCGCTGTAATTTTCACAGTAACATCAATCAAAATACCACCCCCATTAACGCAAGCCCTTATCCTTCAAATATTGACCAAGACTAAGTTTCTTTTCAACTTTCCAAGCCTTATACCCATTTGTACTTCGCCCCGTCACAAACTGAGCCGCTGTTGAAGAGCTGGTAAACTCACAGTTTTTAAGAATATTACCATTCTTATCCACATACTCTGGATTGTCTCGATATGCTTTAGCGGTTTTCCCACCTCTGATATGATTTGCAAAATCCGGACTTATTTTGCCACCTGCCAGAACAGTAATTATCTTTCCATCATATTCTGCCGTTGCATATGCAACTCCTGTACGCTGTGTAAGTGTAACCATAATTTTCATGATTCTTCGTCTCCTATTTATAATTTTTTTAATACTGTATCAAATATTGCATAATTCTTCTTCACACCATCATCCAGATCAATGGAAATCATCTGGTCGGCAAGGTGATGAATCTTTTCCTCGTAAATTCTGATTTCAGTATCCTGCGCCTGCAAGGTATTCAACTTTTTGTTCAGCTTCACACGCTCGCCAGTGGAAGCATTGACCATACGCTGTTCCAAATCCGCAATAGCAGTACGATAACGAGCCTGCTGTTCATGCACATAATCGGTACGGATACGGGCAATGGTGTCCGGCTGATAGCGGTGCATATAAATCAGAGCCTTAAATCCATTCTTCTTGCCGCTGTCAAATAGCCAGTAAATCGGGCGTTTCTGATAAATCTTACAATGATCTTTATAAAAATCATTCAGAAAATAATTCCGAATCACATCTTTCGGCTGACCTTTTCCCCCCAGTGCATCGGCAATGAATTTCAGGTTTTCGTCTAAGGTATCTACACCGTAAACAGTTTTTACGAACTCCACGAATAGACCGACAATATCATCCTCAAAATATTCATCGTCGCAAATCGGGATAATGTTATCCTTATCCGCAGCAAAAGAACTATATTTGCTGTTATCCCATTCTCCACCTGCATAGACAAGACCATCCGCATCCAGAGAGTGGCGACCGAACATACAGCCAACCGCATAGGAAATGAACGAGCGAATATCTCTGCCAAGATCAGCTTTGCGGACAGTAACGTCCTTGTCCTCAACCTCTGGTGTCAGCTCATCCTGTAAACCGTAAATGTCGATGAAAATACGGTTCAATTTTTCCTCATTGGCTTTCAGCTGGTTAAAACGGTCATTGCATTCAGTCTGCCACTGGTCAAAGGCTTCCGCAATGGTAGAAACTTTGCGAAGCAGTGGATGCTTTTGAAAATCCCATGAGGTTTCAAAAGCATCCCAATCCTGCTTTGAAATACTAATATTATATTGGACTAAGGATTTAACCTGCGGATAAAAATTCATATCTTTGATAAATGGCATATTGAGTATATCTTTGATATTATTATTCATTGTCGGGTTTATAATTCTTAAAAGTGCTTGTGACACCTTGGAATTTAAAAATCCTAACACATAATCTATAATAGTTTCATCATTAAACAATATTGTTGCTGCCGCTTTATTAAATGTCAAATTTTTACCAAGTTCTCTTACGCCAAACAAAGGATTCATCGAAACAAGGGTCCATGTGATTCCTCTCCTAAAAAGGATTTCATCTTTGGGGAATCGTGCAATTTTATCTCTTTTATAATGCTGAATCGTGATTGGATCAAACTTTACTACGGTATCAATATTGCCATACCATCGCCTAAATTCACCTCCTTTAGCGTGTAACGCCCACTTCCTTGCTTCAATATCATGAGCATTCACTTCCCACAACAATTTCAAATACTTGTCATTATTACCAGTTAAAATTTGTCCATCAGAAAATGCAACTTTCTCCAATAACTCATTATCATAACAATTAGCAAACTGTTCACTAATCCAATAAGCTATCGGTTCACCTGGTATCTTTTGAAATCGTAGTTGATTAGATATATACCGTTCTTTTCCTTTAATGAAGAGTTCCTCTTTTCCAGTTTGTGTCGTCGGATCAACAAGTCTGCAATATGTACCAAGATAATTGTTCAAAAATGTGTTTCCTATTACAAAGCTGGTTGTTTGTACAATTTCTCCACCAATTTCTTCAAAGGCACGAGCTCCCAAATGCGCCATATTTATAATAGCTTTTTTAGAAATTTTCTTTCTAATATTCTCATAACTTGCAAGGAACATCCAAGCGTGTTGTGTAATCATTGCCTGACAGCCATTTTTCTTTGTCATTTGTCCGCAACGTTCAATAAACACAGCAAACAAATCACTTTTACTATCTGGGTAATCACTTTTAACATAATCAGAGAGCTTTATACTCATACCAGAGCTACCCATATACGGCGGATTTGTCACTACCACATCATACTTCTGCGCCAGTGCTTCTGCCACCTGCACCAACGGCAACAATTCTCTCAGTGCCGTCTCACGGGACATATTTATATCTTCCGTAATCTCTGCAAAACGGTCATACAGTGTAGACCAATCCTGCGGTGTTACGGTCAGAATCGAGCCGTATTCTTTTGCATCATGCAATTCTTTAATGATGGTATCCATAGCTGTCGTGAGCTTTGCATCCCCATTGCAGAAATAGTCCACGGCAAATTCATCTACATGATTGCTCTCTACAATAGCATACACATGGGGCTGAATGCCACGGCTGAAGAAGCGTCGGTCATACTGACGGGCTTTCATCATTACCGCAAAGTAAGCCAGCTGTGTTGCACGGTCATCAATATCCAGACCATAAATATTGTTCTCTACAATGCTTGCCACTGCTTCACGGGTGGTATAACCGTAAGATTCATATATCTTCATCAGCACATCAAACATATACGCAAGAATATGACCGGAACCGGAACATGGATCAATAACTTTCAGCTGATCCGGTGTCAGCGCGGCGTATTCCTTGCGAATCTCGGCAAGCTGTGCCTGCACTTCCGGCTCCTGCTCAGCTTCTTCCAGATAGTAGTGCCATTTGGTATCTTCCGGATCACGGTTTCCGGCAGCATAGGCAGACTGTTCTTCCTCGGTAGGAAGAAGCTGCTCTTTCACATCCGGATGTCCCTCCAGCCATAAACGACCAAGACTGTTCTCTACCATGTAGCGAACAATCCAGTCTGGTGTGAAAAGCTGAGTTGCTGCGGGGATGTTTTCTTTTGTGATTTTCACATTCTTTTTCAGTGCTGCGAAAACGTCATCCTTTTTCTCACTGTTATAATACTGATACAGCCAGCCGATGATCTGGACAGCATCCTTCCAGTCATCCTCCGGTATCAACTCGATCATCTGCTGAATGACACTGCCTTCACGGAGCAGATTGTCCGGCAGAAGAAGCTCGGTGTAGTCCGCAATCTTCTGGAACATTCCCGGCAGAATCTTATTCAAGGCGTTACACTGCACGATCAGCAGATATTTATACAGTTCTTCGGTCTTTTCGGCATCTTTCAGTTCATAGACCTTTTCCATATCCAATCCATCCAAATCCAGATGAATGGCTTCGGTTATAATCTGCGGCTTAAAGTTGTTTTCCTCGTCCGTGAATACACGCACATGGGAAGGAATGTAACCGTTGACTTCCATAAATCGTAGAGCAGAGAAGCGGTTGAACCAAGTGTAGGCAACCTCCTCCATGACCTGCTTATAGCCTTTATCGTTAATCTCGGCAATCAAAGCCTGACGTTGTTTCTTTTCATCAGCAGTGAGGACTTTGCCGCCAACGCTGTCCGCATTGGCGGCCTCGATATTATCCTCTGTGATACCGTATTCCACGCCTTTTAGGGAAACACGGGCGATCAGCTCTGTTCTTGCCCAGACAGCAAATTTTTTAATCGCATTCTTATCCATACTCGTCTCTCCTCGTTAGTTCAGCTTGATCTCATCGCAATTTTTCAAGAGTTGCTTCAGCTGAGAACGAATCTTCTCTACATAATCATCAATGTCTTCATCCGTTTGTAAGGTCTTTGCCTGGAATACAACCTGTCGGTTATAAGCACGGACAACCTTTTTCTTTGCCGGAGCAGTTTCTTTTCCTGGCTGTGTCGGCTGTACCTGCGGCTTCGGTGCAGGCGGAGCCAGAACTGACTCGATATTGCTGATAGTATCATCCTTGTACTGGCACATCGGCAAGAACATAGCATCCAGAAGGGCAAGGCTCTTTAATTCTGCGATTTTCTCCTTGCACTGACTGAAATACCGATCCGATTTTTCAATCAGATGGGATGCCTTGGAATCGCCGTTTGCAGCAGTATGGGTCGCTTCCATACACTGACGAACCGTTTCCAGAACCTCAGCACGTTTTTCTTCCAGCATCTTGTCATGGGCGGTGCGAACCGTATCCATCAACGGATTCAGTTCACGAATCCGGTTATAGTTGAACTTGCTTCCGGTCTGAACCATCGTAATCAATCGAATAGTATTCAGTGCCTTATGTGCTTCCTCATTTTCTGCAATCCGGTCAAGGTCATCATGCAGAGATTTTTCAAACTGCACTGCCTGGTCGAATACTGTTACCTGGGTTTTGAAGAAGTTTTCAATGCCGTTGCTCATGGCTTCTTTATTGTTGAAAAGAGCATCCTCTTTTTTCAGCACACGCTCAATCAGGGCAATATTGTCTTTCTTCTGAGAAAGAACATCATCCATCAGATGAATAGCTTCCTGCACTAATGCACGATCCGGGTATTTATGTCCGTCATAACAAGCATCCAAAGAAGCATAGTAATCACGCTGCTCGGTAAACTTCTCCGTCACAAAGCGAATCAGACCATCTTCATCATCCGGCACATCCATAATGTCGAAATACTCTCGGAGCATCGCTTTTACATCACGCATCATCGTAGCAGAAATGTTTTTACGCTTGCTGATGGAAGTCTTGCCGATCTCACTCTTTTTGCGGAGCATATCCGGCAACTTCGGGTCATCCGGCTGAATGGTATTGCCTGCATACTTGATGGTTACTTTCTGGGAATAAATCAGTTGTGCCGCAACCGCAGCAATATCGATTTCTTTCCATCCATACGGAATCGCACTGTATTTGCTTTGCACATCTGCCATAGAAGTCGGCAACTTTTTCACATCCTGCATTTCCAGATATTCTTCCATAGCAGAAGCAGCATCACGGTTCGGTTCCATGCCCGGAAGTGCCGTTACCGCACCTGTCAGAATCGCAATAATATCTACATCACTGCCTGCATTATCTGTAATCAGGTCGAGCTTGCTATATACATGGGCAACCAGATATTCAAGCGACTGGTCAATCTTGCTCTTAGCATTTCCAGCTCTGATTTCCAGATGCTCACCGTCTACATAGAACTGCGCCCCTTCAATAGCATTTTGCAATTCGCTCATGGCACTCAGCTCATATTTTCCGGCTTCGTCTTGCTGGTCACTGATAATTTTCTGCACAGTTTTTGGAAGCTGGCTTACATTTCTCTGCTTTACGTACTTACGAATCTTCATAGCAGATTCCAGAGATTCATAGTAAGGCGTATCAGCCAGAACCACGATTGCTTCATTACCTTTGGACTCCGCCATCAGACGGTAATCTGTTTTTTCAATAGCATCGGTAGCAACGGTCAGGAAACGCAGACGCATACCACCTGTTGCCACTCCAACTGTAATGCCGTCCACCATCTGATCGAAAGCAAAGTCATATTTTCCATAACGGAACTTCTTGGTTGTGAAAATATCACCGTAAATCATCTGAGCGATACGCTCTACGATAGAAGCGGTATCTACATTGGTATCCCGGATTTCACGCTGAATATCCTGTTCTTCATCCGTCAGGAAGTTATAAGTGTCTCCGGTTCTGCCGATATAGTTCTGGCTCATCAGACGGTCAAGGCATCCACGGACAGCTTCACGCATGATAATCTTATCCACACGAATATCATCTGCCATAAGGATAACGATATTGTCCAGATTGGAAGGAATATCATCAATATACCGAATCAGATACAGGAGTTTCAGTACATCTACATCCTGCTGTTCGATGCCATCACCGTTGTCGGCAGCTTTTTGGCAACGTTCAATTACACGACGAATTGAACCATCCAGAAAAGTATGTACGGTATCATAAAAACGGAAGAACGGAACAAGTGCATACTCATCCTTCTCCTGAATTTTCTGTGCAGCTTCCTGGAAACCGGACAGCATGGAACGCTCACCACCGGAAAGGTGCTTGCCGGAATTTCCGTGCTTGCGGATTTCAGCAAATACCTTCTGCATAATAATAAACTGATACGGCACGAACGGGAAGTTCTCAGTAAATTCCCTCGGACCGGAATAGCCTTTAATATCCAGAATAGAGCCATTGAAGCTGAACAGGTTACGCAGGACAGAATCATTCTGCTCATAAACGGTTTCCAAATCCATTGTTGCTTCCGGTTTCTTTTTCAGAATACGCTTCTGGATGACTTCATCCACGGAGGAAGAAGATAAGCTCAGTCTTGTTTTGAAACGAGCCTGGATACGGGAGAACTCATCGGCACGAACTTTGATGATTTCATCAATGGCTTCCTGTCCGGTGCAGATCACCCAAATCTTTCCTTCACACTCACTTCCGATTTTTTCTGTCAAAGACTGGAGGTTCAAAAGCATATCGGTGTCTGTGCCGACATACTGACCAACTTCGTCGATCATAAACAGCAGACGGAAGTTCGCTGGTTTAGTATCCACATAGGCTTTCATATCTTCCACAAGCTGAGCAATAGATATTTCTGTTGCCGTTTTATCATTGAACCATGCCTTGGCATCGTCCTCACTCATATCCAGAACTTCCATTAAAGTCGGAATAATAAACTTTCCATTGAATGCAAAGGCACGGCGCATTTCCATCCAGGACTTGCCTTTCTTTTCTTCAAAAACTCTGCGAAACTCCTCAGTTTTTCCCTGCTGGTCAATATAACGCTCCATCATGGCAACTTTCAGATTCTCACCGTAAAATCCCAGATGGTTGTAGAACATTTTGGCAAATACACGAAGAACCGCAGTCTTATCTTTATTGCTGAATCCCTCAATATCAATATTGAACAGAATTGTCTCGGTCTGTCCCTTTGTGGCACGATCAATCAGCATAAAGGTTGCCGGGTCGTCCTCAAACTTTTTACGGAAACGCTCCACACTGCGAATGCCTTTTACCTCTTTATTTTCCAAAAGGTAGGAAAGCATTTTCAGGAAGTGAGATTTACCACTTCCAAAGAAACCGGAAATCCAAACACCCATATCGGCTGTCGGCTGGTCAAAAGCATCACCGTAATAATTGAAGAACGTAATGAAATGTTTCTTCAATTCTCTGGTAATGACATATTCATTTAACTCCTGCTCGATTACATCATCAGCAGCCTGATCTACTTTAATTACACCATTGATTTTGCGGTTAATGTCATCCGCAAACATATCTCGAATCATCATGGCTTTATCCCCCTTAATCTATGACATTGAATGCCCGGTAATAATCATTTGGTGTCAGACGATTAAACAGTTTTACATGACGACCATCAAACTCACCCGGATACATAACCAAAATCGGAACATCCGAAAAATACGGTTGCAAGGCTTCCAATAACGTATGGATTCTCATAAACGGGAACACCTCGCCCACACCTGTCAGCATCAGCACATCACCCGGTTCGTGTGGCTCATACTGGATTTTATCAATGAACTCTCCATTGCCGATTGCGGAGTTAAGCTGCTCCAGAAGATAAGCACTTCCGTCAGCTTCTTCCATATCGGGAATTGCATCTGTGATGTCCATATCATCGCAGATAGAGAGAAATGTTTTATATAAATTACAAACGATCAAATGGCAATCTAAGGACTGATCAGTTTCCAGCTGATTCACAAAATGACGGACAACCATTTCATTCTCCGGTTCATAACAGAAGATTCTGATATTCACCTCATTGCTGAGTCCTTTGCCTTCCAGGAACTCCGGTTCCTGAATCAATGCCCGAACTTTGTCCAGGCGTTCTTTTATGTCACTCATTGGCTACCTCCTAAGAAAAGCAATTAAACGCCGGCAGTATCGCCATATCACCATTGCTTCTGATGGCATTCTCCAAAACAGGATGCAGCCATACTGGATTCAAATGATCTGCCCCCCGGTTGTCGAGATATTCTGTTTCAACAAGCACTCTGGCAATTATCTGTTTTAACTTTGTTATTGTAGTATCGCTCCAGGAAGCCACGGTATCATTCTGCTCCTGCAAGCGCATAAAAAATGTATTCAAATCTATCTTACCAAAAGACGTGTCCCTTAATCTGTACTTCTCGCCAATGACGGTCAGCATAAATTCCCAGACCAGTCGGCTCTGCTTCATCAACGCATACAAACAAATCTGTTTTGCCACATCCGTCGGCTGTGAAGCAATCGCAGAAACCAGAGAATCATCTTCCAGTGCCTGAAGCCGTTTGATGCAGCTTTCGCCATGCGTGTAATAGATTTTTCCGTTGGATACTGAAAAAGATTCTGCTCTACAATTTCTTTAACAATTGCATCATCGGAATTTCCTTCTGCCATTAGCTTTGCGGTAGAACGCATTTCGTAGAAAAGGAACGGCTCTCTGGTCAAAGACGCAATATAAGGATAAGAATGATCCATGTTCCCGTACCTCCTTACTGCTCCTCTTTTTTATCAGGAACAAATTCCATGATATCTCCCACATCACAATTCAAAGCAGAACATATCTTTGACAGAATCTCTGTACTTACATTTTCATCTTTTGATAATCGAGACATCGTTGTTGTACTAACTCCTGTCATTGCACGCAAATCTTTCTTCATCATTTCTTTATCAATTAACAATTTCCACAATTTCTTGTAACTAACTGCCATTTTTTCACCTCAATCTTATTTGCTTGAAATATCTGTTCACATGGTATTTATCATCATATCATAAAAATGCGTTTCAAACAATCTAATCTACCAAAAATCGTAATTCAATTCTGAAATATCGCATTTAAAATCACAAGAAACACATCTTAATAAGACAAGCTGAAAGTACAAGTGCCACTATATATCCGATTCCACAGAAAAATTTTATCTCGTTTATTTTCTCTGATTGCAATCTTATCCTTTTTTTCAATTTTTGCACTTCGTTCTCAGCTGTCTTTCTATTCTGTTCCGCCTGATACTTTAAACTTAACATCAGCGATAATAGACCTTTCGCTTTCAATGTCAGATTCTTATTCTTGAAATGATGATTACTCATTACCGTAAAATTCTTAGTTCTCTCTACACGAAAAATCTGTGCCATGCTCCCATCCTTCTTTCCAGTTCAAAAGGAAAAGACGCAAGCCATATCTTATGACTCACGCCTTACTTCGCTCACAATATTCTATTTTTATCAGTTACCTGCCAGATTAGTTACTGGCAATCCTTATACATAAATCAATTCTTTCAGGATAATCTCTTCTGCAATCGCTCTGTGCTGATTGGCAGCTCTTACCCATGCCATCTGATCTTTCTCCTTATCCGGCAGTGGTTCTTTTTCTTCCAACTGTTTCAGAATCACTTCTTCCCGTTCCCTGGCTGCCTTGTCCACTTCCAGAAGATGCTCTCCTATCGTATCCTGCAGAAGCATCACCTGATAGGTTGAATTTCGATGGTTTTTCAGATAATCTCTGCGAAGAAAACCATACTTGCCAAGTTGCTCCATCTGTTCACCGGATTTATAGGTGAGATTCGGGATTACTTCAAACTGTTTTACTCCACTTCCTCCAGTTCTGTTCCTTCTGGAAGAATATATCCGCAGTTATCACATACTCCATCCTCTGCAAGTATCCCGTCTTTCACAAAGGCTTCAATGCCTCCCGGTTCATGACAGTGTGGACAATCTAATTCCTGTATCTTTTTCTGATTTCTTACATCCTGGCAATTGGCAAATTCAATTTTACCCATAGTGATTCCTCCATTTTCATTCCATATCAATTTGTCTTCGCAAAAAAGTTCCTACTATACGGGAAAAATTGCTGATATTACGAATATAGGCAAAGTCTTTTCCATAGATTCTCTTTTCCACGGAGAGCTCTTCTTCATTCCCTACAAAAATACCAATTACGAAAATTCCCTGATTTCTGGCCCGACGTACCTCATATGCAGTATCTTTCACAGCTTTTTCTCCGTCATAGATCTTGGGCTGGCGGGTTCCTGGTCGTTGTATGCTCATATCACAGGGTTTTCCATCACTTAATACGATTAAAATCTTATTTTTTTCCGGTCGCTCCATGAGAGAGGAACCGACTGTTTTCAGTGCAAGCCCATCTCTGTTATTGGCATATGCACGAAATTGAAAGATTCTTTCATTTGTTTCCCTTGGTTCTTCATAATTCCGAAATCTCTGAAGAGGCAAAAGCATATCTTCTCCAGCAGAAAAATGTAATTTTTTCATCAAATACATGCCAAGTTTCTTCTGATCAAAATATCGTGCAAAGGCACCCTGCTTCACTGCCTCATACAGAACCGTTTGTTTTGAATAAACATATTTTTCTGTATCCGGTTCAAATTCCGTATCATAATCACCACTGACTGTCCAAAAAAGATTTCTGATACGATTGCTGATCTCCAGATGATGTTCTTCCAGTTGTTCCGCCGGCCATCTGACATCCTCCATACAAGTTTACCCCCATATGTCTTTTCCGGTCCAGGAAGATGGGATTCTGGTAGAAACCACATCTTCTACGATCTCTTTTTCAAATACATCAAAACTTTTATTTATGATTCCCATCTGGATTGCATCAATTGGAGAAAGTCCGCTTCTTGTTGCTTTTACAGCAGAAACCAATCCTCTCAGGTCAAGAGATTTTGTTGAGATTTCTCCATGGTAAGCTTTGATCTGCAAATCCAGAAACAGTCCTGCAAAAGCTTTCAGTGCACTTTTTTCCCCATCTGGAAAATGTTGCCTTAATACAAAAAGAACACTATCCTCATCCATTTCAGGCATATCGATTACCATAAACCTTGAAACCAATGCTTCATTTAGCTCTCTGGTACCTGCGTAACCATAATTCATCGTGCCGATAAATCGTGTTGCCGGATGAAGTAAAATCCTGTTATATCCTGGAATATTGATTCTGCGCCGATGATCCAGTGTGGCATGCAGTACAGAAACCGCATCATTTTTTGCCATATTGATTTCGTCCAGGATTCCAAATCCTCCAAATTCCGCGCATTGGTAGATGGAGCCTTTCCGAAGGCGAACCTCATTATTTATAAAGGTGTCCGTTCCAATCAGATCGGCACTGTCTGTATTTACATGAAAAGAAATATCGTATTCCGGTCTTCCGAATATCCATGCCAATGTCTCACATAGTACATTTTTCCTGTAGCTTTTGCACCGGAAAGTAACAGATTATCTCCCTGAAGAAGCGCTGCTGTTGACATTTCCAGAATCTTTTTCCCATAAAATAGGATATCCGGTTTTTCTACTCGTTCCTTTACCTGATCCTCTACCTCATAACGCATGTGAAAATCTCTCAGTTCTCCAATCAGTTCCTGCGCTACCTTCTGGTCTTCTAAATATTTTTCTATTTCTGTCCAATGACTTCTCATGAAGATTTTCCCTTCTTTGCAATTGGTTATATCAAATCAGATAATATTTCTGTTTACTCAATCGTGAACCTCACATGACTAAAGTCACGTGCTTCCGGCCGCTTTAAGCGGCAGACCAAATATCGGCGGATACGCCTGTTACTTAGATTTTGCACAGATATGTGCTTCTTCCATGCCGGATACGGCGGGTTTCCACATAACAGGTAATCCACTGCATATCTGCCTGTGTTTATGCTGCTTTACGCAGTTCCATTTCTGAAATCAGTTCTCTCAGATCTGCATAAACACATGAGGTTCTACGCTTTACTGCAGGAACTTTTGCCTCCAGCAAAGACCTTTCCGTTTCCGGCAAGGGTTTTAAAATTTCACGGATAAAATATCTTGCTCCGATATTATACGATG